>JBNKEN010000412.1:0-4713 GCA_050288805.1 Pseudoalteromonas sp. | reverse complement strand
AGATAAGCGACGAGCTGATCGCCCTGGTCGGCCACAACGGCGACGGCAAGCACTTTAAGCAGGTTAACTTCCGCGATTACCTTTCAACGGTCAAACCGGCCCACGTATTCGTTAATCCGCTCACAGAGAAGGTCGCCGTGGTTGTTGCCAAGGGCACCATAGTCGACGGTCATCGTAAAGCGGGCGCCATCGGCGGCGACTCCACAGCCGAACTGCTGCGTAAGGCCCGTCTAAACGACAAGGTCAAGGCCGTGGTCCTGCGTGTCGATTCAGGCGGCGGCAGCATGTTCGCGTCAGAAATCATCCGCGCAGAAGTGCTGGCCCTTAAGGCCGCAGGCAAGCCCGTCATAGCCTCAATGAGCTCGGTAGCAGCCTCAGGCGGTTACTGGATTTCATCTGCCGCCAACGAAATTTGGGCCTCCCCAAGCACAATCACCGGCTCTATCGGTGTATTTGGCGCCATGATGACGTTTGAGAACTCCCTTGCTCGCCTTGGTGTCTACTCCGACGGCGTGGCCACCACCGATCTCGCCGGTTTCTCGCCCGCCCGGGCACTTGACGATAAGCTCGCGGCGGTGATCCAGACCAGCGTTGAAAATGCCTACAAAAAGTTCCTCAACGTCGTTGCCGAGGCGCGCAACATGACGCCCGAAGAAGTCGACAAGATAGCACAGGGTCGTGTCTGGATCGCCAGCCAGGCAGTCGAACTTGGCCTTGTGGATAAACTTGGCAACAAGCAAGATGCCATCGAGGCTGCGGCACAGCTTGCCGGCCTTGAGCACTACGACGTGATCACGGTCGAACAGGAACTAAGCCCGAAAGAGCAGTTTATCCGCGATCTGTTCGGCAGCGATCAGGTGCAGTCCCTGCTGCCGGCTAAGGCTACAGAAAGAGTGGCCGGGCTTCAGGCCGGTAGCGATTTCCTCCTTAAACAACTTAACGCGGAAATCAAGGGCCTGAAGGACTACAACGATCCCGAAGCGCTGTATGCCCGCTGTCTGGTGTGCAATATCGCCAACTGATTGTAATGCGGTATTTTCTGCATTAATTAAGCTATAATGGCCCGGAGATCACCTCCGGGCTTTTTTATGAAACGCAAACGTATTTACATCGCCTACACGGGCGGCACCATAGGGATGAAAAAGTCAGCGCAGGGCTACGTCCCCGTCGCCGGCTACCTGACAGAGACGGTCAACAACAGCGCCGAGTTCAATCGCGAAGAAATGCCGTTATTCGATATCCATGAATACTGTCCGCTGATAGATTCATCCGATATGGCCCCCTCGCACTGGCAAATGATCGCCGACGACATCAAGGACAAATACCAGGACTATGACGGCTTCGTCGTACTTCACGGCACGGACACCATGGCCTACACGGCTTCGGCCTTGTCCTTCATGTTCGAGAACCTGAGTAAGCCGGTGATCGTCACCGGGTCCCAGATCCCGCTCTCGCAACTGCGTTCCGACGGACAGATAAACCTCTTGAACGCCATGTACCTGGCGGCCAACTATCCCATTGCCGAGGTCGGTTTATTTTTTAATAACAAGCTGCTGCGCGGCAACCGGGCGATTAAAATTCATGCCGACGGCTTTGATGCCTTCGATTCACCGAATCTCGATCCCCTCGCACGCGCCGGCATAGGGATAGAGCTGGTCAAAGGTTCGCTGAGCCCCTCGGTAGAAAATACCCTGGAAGTGAGCGACATCACCCCGCAGAATATAGGTGTTCTCTACCTCTATCCCGGGATCAGCGACGAAGTTGTCGGTAATCTGGTCAACGGCGATATCAAGGCGCTGGTGCTGCTCAGCTTCGGCGTAGGCAACGCACCGCAACGAAAGGAATTTCTTGATATCCTGGAGAACGCCAGCAAACGCGGCATGGTGATCGTTAACCTGACGCAATGCCTTAAGGGCCAGGTTAATATGGGCGGTTATGCCACAGGGAACGCGCTGTTGAACGTCGGAGTGATCAGCGGATATGACATGACGCTCGAAGCCTGTCTGACCAAGCTGCACTACCTTTTCAGCAAAAATCTCGAAACGGAAACCATCCGGCACCTGATGCAGGACGACCTACGCGGCGAATTAAGCAGAAAGTAACGGCTGCCTAGGCAGCCTTTTTTCTGTTCGAGCGGATCACATCGATCTTCATCATGATCGCCCCGGCCAACACCAGCATGGACCCGGATGAAAGAAAGGGCTCAAGCACCGATTCGGGAGCATAATGGCCGTACAGCAGGAAAAGATTTATGGCCAGAAGCACCGCCCCCAACTGATGGATGTAAAACTGCCACACCCTCAATTTCGTGTCTTCATGGCCAAGCCATAACTTATGGCACAGGCCGTAGACAAAAGAGAGTAAAAATCCCACCAGCATAATATGCGCGTGGGTCACCAACTGACCGTGATTCTTAGACGCCGCCATATAGATGCCGAGCAATAACCCGATGATCAGGTAACCAAGCGCGGCTAACACGTATTTTCTGTCCATATTGTTTCCTAAATCAGATAGTTCCATCATCAGCATATCTCAACTGTCGAATTCCGCTAATTTTTCTGGCCGTTCAAAGTCAACGCCCGTTTATCTCTCCCGCCCGACTGCTTATCGTGGTATTATTCGCCCTTTACGATAATCGCCCCGCTATGGACACTAATACCTATATCCCCGACGCCTTTATCGCCGACGTAAAGCAGTATATTCCCGCACATCTCTGCCTTGATGATTTTGTCGCCGCCTGCAGAACACCGCTACGACGCTCGGTTCGCGTCAACACCCTTAAAATGAGTGTCGCCGAGTTCGTTACCCAGGCGAATAAAAAAGGCTGGGCGATCACTCCCGTGCCCTGGTGCAGCGAAGGGTTTTGGCTTGAACGTCCGACAGCGGAAGAGAGCGCCCTGCCCCTCGGGAATACCGATCTGCACCTGAGCGGCGCCATGTATGTGCAGGAAGCAAGCTCCATGCTGCCACCGCTTGCGCTCGCCGACGTACTGAATGATGCCGAATACGTGCTGGATATGGCCGCGGCCCCCGGCTCAAAAACGTCCCAACTTGCCGCGCTTATGGGCAACCGTGGCGTATTGATCGCAAACGAATATAGCTCCTCTCGACTTAAGGTTCTCAGCGCCACCATGAAACGCTGTGGCGTCGCCAATTGCGCACTCTCCCATTTCGATGCCGCCATTTTCGGCGACTATATGAGCGAGAGCTTCGATGCCATTTTGCTCGACGCCCCCTGCTCCGGGGAAGGGACTGTGCGCAAAGATCCCGACGCCCTGAAAAACTGGTCCGTCGAATCCAACCATGAAATCGCAGAGGTGCAGAAGCAGCTTATCCGAAGCGCCTTTTACGCACTGAAACCCGGCGGCACCTTAGTCTACTCCACCTGTACCCTGACGCCGCTGGAAAACCAATTGGTGTGTCAGGTGTTGCTTGACGAATTTGCAGAGAATGTTGAAATCGAGCCGCTCGGCGATTTATTTGACGGCGCAGAAAAAGCGATGACGGATGAAGGCTATCTCCATGTCTGGCCACAGCTCTACGACAGCGAAGGCTTTTTTATCGCCCGTTTTCGTAAAAAGGCCTCTCTTGCCAGCCCGGTGCAAAAGCAAAAAAAAGGGGCCTTTCCGTTTGCACCCTACGGAAAAAAGCACGCAGATGCGTTTAATGCTGTGCTTGCCCGGCAATTCGGCATGTCCGCTCTCCCCGGCACGTTGATGCAGCGCGACAACGAGCTTTGGCTGTTCCCCGAAGGATTTAACGCCGTCAGTGAAAAAATTAAATACTCCCGCATCGGTATCCAGCTTGGCCAGATACACAAAAACGGCGTGCGGTTAAGCCACGAGCTGGCAACCTGCTTTGGCCACCTGGCGCTAAAAAACACCCATGCATTAACCTCCGAGCAGGCCGAAGATTATTTTCGCGGCAAGGACCCCCGTCTTGAACAAGCAAGCACGCAAAAAGGCGACGTAATCCTGACTTTGTGTGGTGCTCCCGTGGGATTTGGCAAATGGCAAGGCCACAAGATCAAGAACGCACTGCCGCGGGATTTAGTGCAAAACACCCGGTTGATAACTTGGGAATAAGATGAGAATAAACCCTGAACAGGTTTTGGATTAAAAGCTCAACACACTGTTTTTACTAAGAAATAAATATCATTTTTTTATTTCACATTTAACAGAGTGTTAACTACACTTAAATTTACTTTCTTCTTCTCCCTTTGCAAGATGAAGGTTTCTAAGTTAGCGCACGGCTCATCATGAGCCATTCCCCTAGGCCCGGGACAATGTGGATTCGTCCCGGGCGTTTTTTATTCTTTATTCCCCGCCAAGGTCAAAACGGGTATAACTGTCATCCCCGTGCAGTATGCTGAAACGAGCCAGTTTCCCTTTTTCCAGTTCAACCAGACTGATCCCCGCCTTGCTGATCAGATGCGGATTACTGCGATCATCACTTTTATGTTTTCTGACCTTCATATGCCATCGTTTGGTGAAAAAATTGAGGGGGCTCCATTTGCCATACAGCCAGCTGTCCAAACGATCGAGAAAGCGGATCAGGCGGCGGGGAAATTCGTTTTTGATGCCGCTCGCGGTGAGCTGCCAAATCCGGTTTTCCCGCTCGGAAAACCGCGCCTGTACAGAAAAACAAAATGAATAGTGAACATCACCCGACAATATCAGGGTTTCAACCGGCGTATCCGCGCGGCGGAAGATA
>JBNKEN010000411.1:0-5094 GCA_050288805.1 Pseudoalteromonas sp. | reverse complement strand
CATTTTTGTTAACAACCTTGATAAGTGTGTAAATTTAGAGCGTTCCGTACCAGCATGGGTACGGGCGCGAAGTGTACCATTGTCATACTTCCTTCACCATGAGTTTTTGGTCTGACGGGCCTGCCTTTTCTCACGGCTTTCGCAGTATAATAGCTAACAATTTGCTAACGCACCGTTTCGGAGCTCTATGATCCCAGCAAAAAAAATATTGAATACCCTCAGCGAGCACTGGCCGGTGCTCGAAGCGCTGATCAAACGCTTTAAAATGGGGGATTTCAGCGTCAAGGACGTACAAAACATCCTGAAACAGCAGAATCCGGCTTTTGACAGTGCCCGGATCTACAAAGAAACCAATCGCTTACTCAACCAGGACATACTGATCCCCCTGGCCAAATCGTCGCAGCTCGAGCTCAACCGCGCGGTTGCGGATTTTGCCTCCTACCTGCTGCAGGACGAAAGCCTGGGGCTCGCGGAAGAGATCCATGTGCTGGTCAAAGACCTCGCCCGGCTCGGCGATAAGCTGACCGAGGCCGGCGATGACGAAGACTACAGCGAGCTCAGCCGCTACAGCCGCATAATGGACGAGCGGGTGCGCAAAATCGTCAAGCTGTTCGAGCATAACCAGAACGCCATTTTCAATATCGTCGAAAACGCCAAATCGGACGAATCCAGCCTCAGCCTGGCCAAGCGCTATCGTGCGGTGATCGAGGCGTTCGACGAATACATCGAACCCATGCTGGAAATGGTCGACATTCACGGCGAGTTTCAGGCCTGTTTCGAGCGCATCGAAGAGCAGCTCAGCCGCCAGCTCGAGCGCATCGGCCAAAGCGGCAAATCCTACCAGCAAAAACGCATGCTGGAGCAGCTGCGCACCCGCATTCTCGACATGCACCTGATTGGCCGCGAAAGCCTGCGCCAGAGCGCCGACATGCTGATGCCGCTGCGTGAAGAACTGCGCCGCAACACCCTGGTGACGCGCCAGGCGTCCAAGGTGCTGGGGCTTATTCGCAAAAACGGCGTCGACCGCATTCTCGGCCCCCACACGCCGCATTTTTCCAGCGACAACCAACGTTTTTCCCTCGGGCCGCAGCACCAGATCGTCGCCTACATGGCAACCCTCAGCGAGTTCGAGGACGCCGAATACCAGCTGCCGAGCCAGCAGGACGTGGCGCCCTACGCGCGCCCCAATATTCCCGATTACGGTGCGGTGAAAAAGCGCTTCAAGCAGTTCGGCGGCAAAAAGCCCCGCGCCCTGCTCGGCTTTCTCGGTGAATCCTACCCGGAACTTGAGGCCGACGAGTTGCTGTTTTTGTACCAGAAGCTTATCAGCGACGGCGAGCTGGAGGTGAGCCGCGACGACAACCCGGCAAAAATCACCATCGCCGAACGCCAATTCCGACTTTATCCCTATCAGGCCAAGGCCCAGGACAAGGCCCAAACCAGGTAACGACTATGAACCAGATAGATTTATCCCAGCTCAGCGAGCTGCAACACATCAACAAGAAGCTCACCAGCGGCTACCATATCAGCGAGCAGGACACCACCCTGTGGCAGCAGCTCGACCAGGAAATCGACGCCTACGAGGCACTGTTTGAGGCCCTCGGCCACACGCTGGTGCACGACGCCCGCGGTTTTTATTACCTCGCGGTGGAAGACGGCACCCCCAACATGGGCAAGATCAGCCGCGGCATCGCCCTGACCCTGTATATTCTCATCGAATATTTCGCCAACCAGGGCAAGGATCCGCTCCGCGCCCTGTTCGACGAAAGCTGTGACCTGGAACTGATGCAAACCCTGGTGCAGCACAACAAACACCTGTTCGACCAGCTTGAGATCTTCTCCGGCTCGGATCTGCGCCGCGACGTCTTTTTGCGCATGGTGCGCCTGGGGCTTGCCCGCGAGGGTGAAACCGGCTTTTTGCTGCTCGCCCCCGTCTACCGTTACATAGACGCCCTGATGGAAGTCAACGAGAACACCTTCGCCATGGAGGACGAATAATGCAACTGCCTAGCCAAGAACAGTGTAAAACCGGCTTGTTATTGCTGGCCCCCCTCCATGTCGGCCGCTACATAGACGTCCTGATGGAAGTCAACGAAAACACCTTCGCCATGGAGGACGAATAATGCAGCAACTCTACGGCCTGACCAAACTGGCGCTGCTCAACACCGCGGGCTACGCCAAATGCGTGATCCCGCTCGACAAGAGCAGCTCTATCTGCGCGCCGAACAACACCGGCAAAAGCTCGGTGATAAACGCCCTGCAGTTTCCGCTTATCAACGATCTGCGTCTCACCGAATGGGACGGCCACGATCTCGAGGAAACCCGCAAGTTCTATTTTTCCAGCGATCAGTCGTACATTTTGCTCGAGGCCAACCTGCCTCACGGCAAGGTGGTGATAGGCGTGGCGGGCCTTGGCAAAATCGCCGGCTACGCCCACCAGTTCTTTTGCTATAACGGCCCCCTCGTGCTCGACGACTACCTTGAGCAAAAGGGCGACGGCCAAACCATCGTCAAATACACCAAGCTGTTCAATCATTTGGGCGGCAAGGGTTACAGCCCCATCGAACTCAAGGCGCAGGAACTGAACGCATTGCTCACCGGCGGCGCAACCCCGTTCGACGGCGACATCAACCTCAAGATGATCCCGCTCAACAACGTGCAGGACGCCGCCGTGTACAAGGAGATCTTCCGCCGCATCCTGAACCTGCACAAGCTCGGCGCCAGCGACGTAAAACGCTTTATGCTGCGGGTGTTCGAACGCCATATGTCGAACGCCAAGGTCGACTTCTACGAGGTCTGGCGCCGCGCGTTCGACAAGGTCAACCGCTCCCGCCGCGAACTCAAGGCGCTGGAATCCATGCAGGAGCCCATTGCGGCGCTTGAATCCATGCTGGAACACCAGACCGTGCTGAAGGGCAAGCTCGCCGCCTATGCGCCGCGCATCGACACCGCCCTTGTCGAATACGACGAATACCAGAGCCAGCAGCTGGCGGAACTCGACGAGGCCCTCGGCGATATCGAGCAGGAAAAGGCGGAGTTCGAACAGCGCCAGTCGCTTTACGTGCAGCAGTCGCGCGACATCGAACGAAAACTCACGCAAATAGAGCAATGGTTCGGTGATTACCGCGCCCTGCACGGCGAGTTCGAGCTGGTCAACCCGGCGGATCTCGAGCGCAGCCTCAAGCAGCTGAAGAACGATTACGAGGCCCTCTCGCATTCCATCGCCAGCGCCCAGGGCCAGAGCCTGCACACCCTGGACTTCCGCATCAAGGAAACCCAGAAGCAGATCAAGAGCCTGAAGCTCCAGCTCAAGAACCTGGAATACAACCTGTTTACCCGTATGCGCGAAGACCTGTCGCTTAAGGAAGTGGAAGAGATCTCACGGATTTTGAACCCGGACATCCTGTCGTTCGCCACTACGGGCGGCGGCGACGTCACCATCAGCGACGAAGACGCCTTCGGCGACTTCCTCAGCGCCCTCAGCGATGCGGTACGCGGCGGCGTGCTGACCCTGCCGGGCGCGGAGATCAAACTGAAAAAACTGCAACCGGTGCAGATCCAAACCGGCGAAGACAAGGAGCAGCTCACCGCCCAGCTCGAAGCGCTGGAACGCGCCCTGCTGGAACTGAACCGCCAGCGCGAGGTGGCCAGCGACGTGGCGGGCAAACAGGCGGAAAAAGACGCCCTGTACGAGGAGCTGATGAGCCTGGAGGCCGCCCTCAAGCGCCACCAGCAGTACCAGATCATGTGCCAGTCGGTCGACGCCCAACAGGCGCTCAAGGATCAGCTCGACCTGGAACGCGAACAGGTCGACGAACTACTTGCCGAGGTGCAGCAAGGGGCCGGCAGCATCGCCGATCGCCGCTCTATCATCAAGAGCAAGAAAGACCTTATCGCCCGCCAGAGCGAGCGCCTGCGCCAGGTGAAATCGGAGCGCATCGATCAGGACCTCGATTTCTACAGCGGCAAGGTAACGCCCTATCCCATCGAGATCCAAATCGATTTCGACAACCTCGCCGATCTGGTGCATCGCTTCAACAAGGACTGCCAGGAGCTGCGCAACTTCGACATCAACGTGCGCAACACCTACCTGCATATCTATAACGCGGGGATCACCAAGTTCGACAACGAAAGCGACGAATTCGGCAAATACCAGAAGCTCATCGCCGCGTTCCACAACCTCGACAACGAGCGCGACGCCGTCGAGCGTCAGGCCCGCGTGGCCCTCACCGAGGTGGCCGCCACCATCAAGGGGCTGCGCCAGGACCTCGACCGCCTGCGCCGCGAAATGAACGCCTTCAACAAGGGGATCAGCCAGCACCGCATCTCCAACCTGAAGGACTTTAAGATCAACGTCATTCCGCGCAAGATGCTGATCGAGAGTATCGACACCATCATCAATACCTCGAATCTGTACGAACAGGGAGACACCCTGGATCTGCTGTCGCAGGAACCGGTCAGCGAAAAGGCGGTCAACGCGGCCAAGGACCACATTATCTCCCTGGCGGCGGAAAAGGCAGGGCTGACGCTGTCGGATCTGTTCGACATCCGCTTCGAGGTGGTGAACCGCGCCGGCGACGTGGAGCATTTCGACAAAATCGACTCCGCCGGCTCCAACGGCACAAGGATCACCATCAAGCTGTTGTGCGGCATGCTGTTTATCCGCCATCTATTGTCGGACAAGGAGCAGAACCTCTACCGCATTCCGATCTACATCGACGAAGCGGCCGACATCGACCCGCAGAACCAGCAGGCGATCATTGACACCGCCCTCGGTTTCGGCTTCGTGCCTGTATTCGCCTCGGTGAAACCGCAGATCAGCTGCGACTACATAGTCCCCATCCGCACCGTACAAAACGGCGCCCAGAACTGGGTGGATGAAAAAGACTGGATAGAGGTCGAGCCGCTGACGCGGGAAGAAGAGGCTGTTATTTCAGGCTCGGATGCCGATGAGTCGGGTGAAGTGACGGAGGATGCACCGGAAATGGTGTAACCGACTCGTTGATATTAAAAAAGGCCGCGAAGCGGCCTTTATTTTTTAATGCCCGCCGCAAGTGGCAAGCCTGAGTAGTGGCATTTTTGTGCTAAGATCGG
>JBNKEN010000410.1:0-2640 GCA_050288805.1 Pseudoalteromonas sp. | reverse complement strand
ATAGATTAATTAAAACCGAAACATAGGATAGTATTTTATTCGTACACACCAAGCTTATTCGATATTACTTTTTCTAATGCCAAAATTTAATTTTTCTAGTTTGATCGATAACCCTGTGTTGCGTATTATTCTCCCTGTACTGAGCTAGCCCACACAGACATGGTGAGCCTCAACCAGCACAGTTATTGCGATTCGGTTCCTGATTTACCGAATTGCACTTCGGAAAATCCTGTTCGGTCGCAACTGAAAAACCGAGCAGCCGCTCCGAAAATGTTCCCTGGATTTACTTCCTTCAACTTGTTGTTTCGCCCGCATTCTTTGCGGGCTTTTTTTTGCCCGTAGAAAATACCCCTTCGGGTCTTAACCGGTTCTGAATTTTCAAAGAAATGTGGCGCCGTAATAAAACGGCGCCCGGATCAGTCGTTGCTTTTGCTTAAACCGAAGTGACGGTAGGCGTGATCGGACACGATGCGTCCGCGGGGAGTGCGCTGGATAAAGCCTTGTTGGATCAAAAACGGTTCGATCACATCTTCAATGGTTTCCTTTTCTTCACCTATGGCGGCAGCCAGGTTGTCGAGTCCCACCGGCCCGCCCATGAATTTCTCGATGATCGCCAGCAGGTACTTTCTGTCCATATAGTCGAAGCCGCTTTTATCGACGTCGACCATATCGAGCGCCCGTTGTGCGATATCGACGCACACAGAGCCGTCGCCCTTCACTTCGGCAAAATCGCGTACCCTGCGCAGCAAGCGGTTGGCAATACGCGGCGTGCCCCGTGAACGACGGGCAATTTCATCGGCACCTTCATCGTCGATGCCCAGGTTAAGAAAACCCGCAGAACGACTGACAATAGTCGCCAAATCGGCCACAGAATAGAACTCCAGGCGCTGTACGATACCGAACCGGTCGCGCAGCGGTGAGGTCAGTGAACCGGCACGGGTGGTGGCGCCGATCAGGGTAAAGGGCGGCAGATCCAGCTTGATTGAACGAGCGGCTGGCCCCTCACCTATCATGATATCGAGCTGGTAGTCTTCCATCGCCGGGTAGAGAATCTCCTCGACCTGCGGGCTGAGACGGTGAATTTCATCGATAAACAGGACGTCATGGGCCTCAAGGTTGGTAAGCAGCGCAGCCAGATCGCCGGCCTTTTCCAACACCGGCCCTGAGGTGGTTTTGATATTCACCCCGAGTTCGTTGGCTACAATATTCGCCAGCGTGGTTTTACCCAGCCCCGGCGGGCCGAATATCAGCAAGTGATCGAGCGCTTCGCCACGGCTTCGCGCCGCTTCGATAAAGATTTCCATCTGCGCCTTCACATGAGGCTGCCCGGTATAATCGGCCAGCAACTTGGGGCGTATCGCCCTGTCTATCACATCTTCATTGCCCTGAACTGCGGGTTCTATCAGGCGATCTGCTTCTATCATGAGTTAACTCTATAGCATGGCTTTGAGCGATTCTTTGATCAGGCTCTCCGAGCTCATCCCCGGCTGTCCGACCGTTTTCACCGTTTTCTGCGCTTGAGGAAGTTTATACCCTAAGGCTACCAGGGCTGCAACGGCATCGTCTGCCGCACTGTTTTGTACCGTAGGATCCTCAAGCGGCGAGAGCACCGCGCTGTCGCTGTATGGCGTCAGCAGATCGTGACCCCAGTCTTTGAGCCTGTCTTTCATTTCCAGCACCAAACGCTCGGCAGTTTTCTTGCCGACACCCGGCAGTTTCACCAGGCTGCTGGCATCTTCGTTGTGTACACAGGTAACAAATTGTCGGGCCGACATGCCCGAGAGGATCGCCAGCCCCAATTTCGGCCCTACGCCGTTGGCCTTCAGCAGCTCGCGAAACAGGGCTCGCTCGCTTTTATTGTTGAAGCCGAACAGCAGCTGGGCATCTTCGCGCACCACGAAGTGGGTGTAGACGGTCACTTCACTGCCCTCGCCAGGCAGATCGTAAAAACAGGTCATCGGCATCTGCACTTCGTAGCCGACCCCGGCGACCTCGAGTAAAATTTCAGGGGGTTGTTTTTCTACCAGAATTCCGCGTAAACGTCCTATCATATCTACCTCAACTGATTCTTTTTTAACGCAAACGGCCACGTACGGTTTTTGTGGCCTGTCCTGCCAGCTTGATCAGGTTCTGTTGCGAGTGGCCGTGGCACATGGCGATGGCCAGAGCATCGGCGGCATCCGCCTGGGGTGTTCCAGGCAGTTTCAGGATATGTTTGACCATGTGCTGGACCTGCGTCTTTTGCGCCGAACCGGTGCCCACCACCGCCTGTTTGACCTGGCGAGCGGAGTATTCGAACACCTCAAGATCCTGCATGGTCGCCGCCACGATGGCCGCTCCCCTTGCCTGACCGAGCTTCAGCGCCGAATCCGGGTTGCGCGCCATGAACACCTGCTCGATGGCAAACGCATCCGGGTTAAACTGC
Organism: Pseudoalteromonas sp.; assembly: GCA_050288805.1. Lineage (GTDB taxonomy): Bacteria > Pseudomonadota > Gammaproteobacteria > Enterobacterales > Alteromonadaceae > Pseudoalteromonas. Next base: position 215 of record JBNKEN010000410.1, on the reverse strand, counting down.
TCGATGAGCTGGCATACCCCCTGGTAAATCATTTTAAGACGCGAAGGAAAAGCCTGATCCCCAAGCCGAATACACCCGCTTCCCAGGTACTGAAACTTGCTGCCCTGCTGGCCTATCACCCCATAACCGGTGAATCTGGAACCCGGGTCTATGCCTAAAATGACCACTAACCACTCTTCGCTGGATTATTTTCTTTGTAGTCGGATAATGACTGA
>JBNKEN010000409.1:0-7465 GCA_050288805.1 Pseudoalteromonas sp. | reverse complement strand
CTGATAAGCCATATGGCTTGGTCGTTCGACGTACCGCACACATCATGCGCGGGGGAAAAATCACCGCACACCTTGGGGCGTTCCGGCTTACCGAACAAGCGACACAAATTTTTTTCGTCCAGTTGTACACATCTTTCACCGGCAGGTTTTCCCTGCGGCATGCCGGGGATTGGGGTACTGATGCTTGGCGCAATACAGCATGCGCCACAACCTAATCGACACTCCACTCTCTTTCTCCTCGTTTTCGACGTGCTATTTTACGCTCCGCGGTCACAAAAAACATCCTTTGTTACATATTCGAAAACAATGTAATCAAACTATTGAGTACTATAGGCTGGTCAGAGATAATTTTAGCAAGGAGCCTGCCGTGGCCACAAAGAAACAATACCTGTTACCCGTCGCCGTCCTAGTCGGCGGAATTGGCGCTGCAGTGGCGTTTTCAGCGATGAAAACGCCACCGGAAGAAAAACCCAAAGAAGAAGTCTATCCGCTGGTTAAGGCAGAAACCTTAACCATGACCACCCAGGCGCTCAATGTCGCCTCCTACGGTGAGGTCAAGGCCAAAGATCATACTCAGCTGGTGGCCCAGGTCAGCGGCCAGGTTGTTATGGTGTCGGATAAGTTCGTTCAAGGCGGTTTTGTTAAAGACGGCGAAGTGCTGGCACGCATCGACCCCAACGATTATGAAGCGGCGCTTACCGAAGCAGAAGCAAACCTGGCCCAGGCGCGTTCGGCGTTGGAAATCGAGCGCGCGCAGGCTCATGTAGCACAGGCCGAATGGGAGCGGATCAGCAAAAATTCACATGAGATGATCCCGTCCGAACTATACCTCCGCAAACCCCAACTGGCAGAAAAACTGGCACGCTACCGCGCGGCTGAGGCCAGCGTAAAACGTGCTAAGCGCAACTTGGAACGCACCTATATCAAGGCCCCCTATGATGCCATCATCAACGCCCGCGAAATCAGTCTCGGCAGTGTGGTGAATCCGGGCAGCAACTTCGGTTCATTGAGTGCAACCAATATCGCAGAAGTTCGTCTTCCGGTAGCCGACACTGAACTGCAATATCTGGTGAACGGTGGGATCGGAGCCGAGGTCACGTTAAGCGCAGATGTAGCCGGACAACAAACCAGCTGGCAAGGTAAAATAGTGCGTAGCGAAGGCGTTATCGACAAGCGCAGCCGCATGACCTACCTGGTAGCCCAAATCGACAAGCCTTATGCCGACGCCGCCAAACCCCTTCGCTTCGGCGCCTATATTAATGCCACCATCAACGGCAAAGTCATCGACCAGGCGCTCAGCATTCCGCGTCATCTGGTGAAAGACGGACGCGTTGCGGTTATCAACAAAGACAACACCCTGAGCTTCAAAACCTTGGACATCATTCGTGAGAGCAACGGCATTGTCATCGCCGAGAGCCAACTTGAAGCGGGTGAGCAACTCATCACTTCGGCCCTTGAATACCCGAGCGAAGGGATGAAACTGCGTCTTCCCGAAGCCAGTCAACCCGAAGCCATGACTCAGTTGGCGTTGAAAGAGGACTGATAAATGACGGCTAGTAAAGAAAAAGGCCTGATAGCCTGGTTTGCCCGCAACCCGGTTGCCGCGAACCTGCTGATGGTATTTATTTTGGTGGGCGGCCTGCTCAGCGCATTGACCATTCGCAAGCAGATGTTCCCGCAATTTGAGAACAACTGGCTTAGCATCCAGGCCGTCTATCCGGGCGCAGCACCACAAGAAGTGGAGGAAGGCATCACCATCAAGGTCGAGGAAGCGATGGAAGGCCTTGAGGGCATTAAACGCCTCATCACCTATTCAAACCGTGGCTTTTCCCAAACCTGGATTGAAGTAGAGGAAAAATACGACCCGCAGGAAGTACTCGATGAGGTGAAGATGCAGGTCGACTCCATTTCCAGTTTTCCGGCTGGAATGGAGCGCCCCGTCGTCCGTCGTGACAAGTTCGAGCAAGAGGTCATGATCCTGGCGCTCTATGGCGATCTCGATCAACGTCAGCTGAAACGGCTGGCCCATGAACTTGAAGACGAAATGCAAACGCTGCCGCAGGTTAATCTGGTCGACTTTTTCGGTGCGCTCAAGTACGAAATCGGTATCGAAGTAAGCCCGGATAAACTGCGTGAATATGGCCTGACCTTCCGTGACATTTCCACCGCGGTGCGTAACTTCTCCGCCAACATGTCTGCCGGTCAAATTCGCTCTGAAAACGGCTATATTTCCATGCGAGTCGAGAAACAGGCTTATCATGGCGAAGAATTTGAAAATCTCCCCTTAATCCTGCTCGAGGACGGCGCCCAAATTCGCCTCGGTGACGTTGCTACCATCTCTGACGGATTCGAGGAAGGTCTGCAATATTCCAAATACAACGGCAAAAACTCGCTGATTTTCCAAGTCAATGCAACGAAAGATCAAGACATCACCAAAGTTGCCGCGGTGTTGAAGGATTATCTGGAACGTAAAAAGACCGAACTGCCTGCCGGGGTCAAGTTGGAGCCCATGGTTGATCTGACCTATTACCTGAATGGTCGTCTTAACATGATGATCGAAAACATGCTGCTGGGCGGCGTGCTGGTAATGCTGATGTTGGCCATGTTCCTGCGTCTTCGTCTGGCGTTCTGGGTCATGATGGGCCTGCCGGTCTCCTTCCTTGGCGCGTTTTTATTCATGCCGATGGCCGGACTGGACATCACTATCAACCTGGCTTCGCTGTTCGCATTTATATTGGTGCTCGGGGTGGTGGTCGACGACGCCATCGTGGTCGGTGAGTCCGCCCACGCAGAGATTGAAAAACATGGCCACAGCCTGGACAATGTCGTTCGCGGCGTAAAAAGGGTTGCGGTACCCGCCACATTCGGGGTGCTGACCACGGTAGCGGCATTTTTACCACAAACCTTTGCATCCGGCCCGAGCGCTGCGTTTTCCAAGGCTATCGGCGGCGTCATTATTCTTTGTCTGCTGTTCTCTTTGCTGGAGTCGAAGCTGATCCTGCCGGCTCACCTGGCGGCCATGAAGGTTAGACCTCACAACCCTAAAAACCCCCTGCACCGCATGCGCGAGGCGTTCGACGGCGGTTTGAAACGTTTCATTGAAAACACCTATCGTCCGTTTATTGTCAAGGCCATTCACTATCGCTATACGGTGATCGTCGCCTTTACGTCCATTATCATCATCACCGTAGGTCTGTTTGCCGGTGGCCTGGTCAAGTATGTAGACAATCCGAAAATTCCTCACGATTTTCCGCGTATCAATGTAGAAATGAACCTGGAATCTTCCGAGTCTGCGACGCTTGAGACCGCTCGCAAGATCGAAAAAGTCATCATGGATGTCGATAAGCAGGTCGAGCAAAAGTACGGTAAAAACATCATTCAGGATCTTTCCGTCAGCCTGCGCGGCCGCACCAATGCCAGTATCATGGCGGTATTGGTCAAACCGGAAGAGCGTCCGATCGACACGTTTGAATTGTCGGCCCTGTGGCGCGAAAATATGCCACCGCTGCCTGGTGTGAAAACGTTGAATATTCAAGACAGTGTGTTCGGTGGTCGACGCGACGACGGCGATATCAACTTCCGCCTTGAAGGCAAGGATGCGAAGCAACTCAAGCTCGTGGCCGCAGAGCTCAAAGAGAAGCTTGCAACGATTGCCGGTGTCGGTGATATCAACGACTCGATGCAAAGCGCAACGGACGAAGTACAACTTGACCTTAAACCACTTGCCTACAGCATGGGCCTGACCCTGGCGGATGTTGCCTCACAGGTGAACTTCAGCTTCTACGGCCTTGAAGCGCAGCGCATTCTCCGTGACGGCGAAGAACTTAAGGTGATGATCCGTTATCCGAAAGAATCGCGTAACTCAATCGACGAGATCAACTCGGTACGCATTATCACACCGGCGGGTGCTGAAGTACCGCTCTCGGAAATCGCCGAGATCAAGCTGGTAGACGGTGTCAATCGTATCCGTCGTGAAAACGCCAAACGTACGGTTAATGTCTGGGCATCCGTAGACACGGAGCAAGCCGAACCGTTCAAAATCGCGAAGGAAATTCGTGACGAATACCTTCCCTCCCTGTTGAAAAACTATCCGGGCGTGCAAAGCAGCATCGCGGGCAAGGTACAGGAAGAGATGGACAGCTTCGTCGAGAAAATTCGTGATTTGGTGTTGTCGCTGATGATCATCTATGCCCTGCTGGCCATTCCGCTGCGTTCCTATTCACAACCGATGCTGATCATGTCGGTGATCCCGTTCGGTATCGTGGGCGCTATTTATGGCCACGTTATCCTGGGACTGACCATGAGCGGATTGTCGTTCTTCGGCATCATAGCCGTCGCCGGTGTGGTAGTGAACGACTCACTGGTAATGGTGGATTTCGTCAATAAGGCGCGCGCCGAAGGCATGTCACTGAAAGAGGCCGCGGTCGAGGCTGGATGCAAACGCTTCCGAGCGATTCTGCTGACCTCTTTGACGACCTTCGTCGGCTTGGTACCCATCATCATGGAAACCAGCCTGCAGGCTAAGATAGTGATCCCGATGGCCGTATCGCTGGCATTCGGCGTACTGTTTGCCACCGTGATCACCCTGATATTGATCCCGTGCCAATACGTCGCACTGGAAGATATCAAACGCCATATGAGAAAGCTCCGCGGCAAACAACCGGAGCAGACGGCTCCTTTGGACAGCGAGCCTGAACAAGCCTGATCCGCTGCAATAAGCAACCAGCCCGCGAAAGCGGGCTTTTTTTGCGTCAATTTATGTCGCGGGACATTTCCCGGTTCAGGGCAAGGTTATCACCCCTTCCAGATAGCGCACCGCATGCCCGGCAACATACACTCTGCCGTCCGCAACTTTACACCGCAACTCTCCGCCACGCGCCGAGGCCTGAAACGCATGCAGCGTATTCTTTCCTAAGCGCCCGGCCCAATAGGGCGCAAGTCCCGCATGAATGGAACCGGTGACCGGATCTTCATCACCGCCGTTGGCAGGCCAAAAATAACGGGAAACAAAGTCGTATTCATCTCCCGGGGCCGTTGCCACCACATCAAAGGGTGCCAGGGTCTTAAGCGCTTGGCTTTCGGCCTTCAGGGCGCGCACCTGGTGTTCATTGTCGAATACGGCGAAATAGGCCTGTTCGCTCCTGAGCACATAGGCCGGTTTCTCGGACAACCCGCTTAACAGCGCTACGGGAACATTCTCTACCGGATGAGGCGGACGTATCGGAAAGCTCATTTCGATTGCGCCGTCAGCGAGTTTCTCAACCGTCAGCGTTCCCACCGCATCGGCGGTGAAATTGAGCTGACTTAGCTGCGGGTTACGCTCAAACAGCACAAATGCCGATGCCAGGGTCGCATGGCCGCAAAAATCGATTTCCGTAAGCGGGGAAAACCAGCGGATGGCGTATCCCCCCTTCCCTTCGGGTTTCACGAACGCCGTTTCCGAAAGATTATTCTCTGCCGCAATGGATTGCATCGTCTCACAGCTCAACCATTCGTTCAGCAGGATCACCGCAGCCGGGTTCCCCTTAAAAAGCTGTCCGCGGAAGGCATCGATAATATCCATTCTCAGTTGCATCTGTGTCGTACTCTTTTTATTTATTCGATGATGCAGGAGATACTAAAAAGCACGGCACCGGCAAGGGCCGGGTTACGGTTCTGCATTTTGGGAAATTGAAAGGCCCGGAGGGCCTTCAGAATATATTGGGGAAATTTAGGCGCTTCAGGAAGCCTGATGCGCCCTTTTGGCCGTGCCGGCCAGTGAAAGCGCGCGCGATACGAAATAGCCGCTGTAACAGCCGTAACAAAAACACAGCGCCGACATAAAGTAAGGTAGCTCGACCAGAGCACTGTGCATCCCCTGCATAACGGCCACGGCGTATTTGGTGAAAAAGATCGCCATCATCACCAGCAGCGGTACCCAGCTGCCGGCAAGATGAAAACGCTTGCTTAAAGTGTCATAGGAGGCGTTAGCCAGCGGGAAAAAACGGAAAACCGTAAAGGCAATCAGGCTCACCCCTGCAAGCCACAGCGTGAGCGTCTCTAAACCCAATGAAAAACTAGAGGAAATCCCCGCCAAAGAAAGCGCCACCATACCTGCCGGTAACAGATAGGCAACCCGACGTTTTACCATCCGGCTACGGCTCTGCTTAAAGCCGAAATAAACGAGGACGAAAAACAGCGCAAACACCCACACCGGCGTATTCGTTAAAATTTGCATCACAGTTTTGTTTTCCCTAACTAGAATATAAAGCCTCAAAGTACCCAATAATGATACATCGGTTTATTCTGCTGTAAACCCCTGATGATAATAAGGGTTCACTGGGATAATGATTTGAGGAAACAGGCTGTTTTCAGCTGAGCGAAATAAAAAACCCGCATCAAGTGCGGGTTTCTGAGAACAATCAAGCGGACGTCAGATATATTCCACTTCAATGATTTCGTATTCTACGTCGCCGTTCGGCGTCTTAACGATCACAGTATCGTCCAGTTCCTTGCCGATAAGGCCACGGGCGATCGGTGAATTAACAGAGATCAGATTGTTTTTGATATTGGCTTCATCGTCACCGACGATGCGATAGGTTACCTCGGCGTCGGTTTCAACGTTCACTATGGTCACCGTGGCACCGAAGATCACCTTACCGTTGTTGGTCATCTTGGTCACGTCAATGATCTGAACATTTGACAACTTGGCTTCAATTTCCTGGATCCGTCCTTCGCAAAATCCCTGCTGCTCGCGGGCAGCATGGTATTCCGCGTTTTCCTTCAGATCGCCGTGTTCGCGGGCTTCCGCAATATCGGCAATGATCTTGGGACGAGTCACGGTTTTCAGTTCGTTTAGTTCGGCGCGCAAAAGCTCTGCCCCGCGCACCGTCATTGGAATTGATTGCATACCTGTTTCTCACTTAATCAAGGCCTGAAAATCAGGCCTTGATTGGTTTTCTTATTGTATTCTCTGGTGCAGCTCCTGCACCGAAGACACCTTGTTTCGATCGTCCGCCGAGTGGGCGGTACAGTTGGCGAAAGCCGCATTCAAGGTCGTGGTATAGTTTGTCTTGTGCTGCAGGGCACCGCGACGTAACACCTTGGAATCCTCAATGGCCTGGCGCCCTTCGGTGGTGTTCACTATGTAGCTATACTCGTTGTTCTTGATGCGGTCAAGGATATGAGGACGTCCCTCGAACACCTTGTTAACGCGGCGTACTTCGATACCGGCATTTTCCAGTGCTTCGGCGGTGCCCTTAGTGGCATCCAGCTCAAAGCCCAGGTCGATCATGGTCTTCGCCAGCTCAACGATACGCGCCTTGTCGCCGTTGCGTACCGATAGTAACGCGCGGCCACCACGTGGTAAAGCATTTCCGGCACCCAGCTGGGCTTTGGCAAAGGCCTCGGCGAAGTTTTCACCGACGCCCATTACCTCACCGGTAGAGCGCATTTCAGGGCCTAAGATTGGATCTACACCCGGGAA
>JBNKEN010000408.1:0-5158 GCA_050288805.1 Pseudoalteromonas sp. | reverse complement strand
ATATCCTCCAGTGGTGTGAGCACCTGAGGCGGACCGGCCAGCGCGCCGAACGTGTTGAACTTCATCAGCATTTCAAGGGGCGGATAGGGAGTTTCCACGCCCTCCGGTGGCTCAAAACATTTGTTGATCTCACCACGGATAATGCGCACCGCCTGTTGCTCCACTGTGATGGCCGAGGCCGGCGAGGCGGCTAGGCTGGCTGCGAGCAAGAGGCCTGATGCGATTATCCGTTTTGCTGTCATTTCTTCAGTCTGGCCAGAAGTGACGACGTATCCCAGCGATTGCCGCCCATGGATTGGACTTCGGCATAGAACTGGTCGACAAGTGCAGTCACCGGCAGGTGAGAACCGTTGCTGCGGGCCTCCGAGAGAACAATGCCGAGATCCTTGCGCATCCAGTCGACCGCAAAGCCGTGATCATATTTGCCTGCATTCATGGTCTTGTAGCGGTTTTCCATCTGCCAGGAACCGGCGGCGCCCTTGGAAATCGTCTCGATGACCTTTTCGCCGTCCAAACCGGCCTTACGGGCAAAATGCAGGCCTTCGGCCAAGCCCTGCACCACCCCGGCGATACAGATCTGGTTGACCATCTTACACAGCTGGCCTGCGCCTACCTCGCCGAGCAGCTGGCTGAAACGGGCATAGGCGTCCATTACCGGCTGCGCCTTGGCGAACACGGTTTCAGCGCCGCCGACCATGATCGTCAGCACACCGTTTTCGGCGCCGGCCTGACCGCCGGATACCGGGGCATCGAGAAACGCGATTTGCATCTCTTCGGCCTTTTTCGCGATTTCACGGGCAACCAGGGCCGAGGTGGTGGTGTGATCCACCAGCACGGCGCCTTGCTTCATTCCGGCCAGTACGCCGTTTTCGCCGTAACACACGCTGCGCAGGTCGTCGTCGTTGCCCACGCACATAAAGACAAAATCCGCCTCAGCCGACGCCGCGGCGGGCGTTTCGGCAAAACTGCCGGAATATTCTTTAGTCCACTGCTCGGCCTTGGCCGTCGTACGGTTGTAAACACACACGCTGTGGCCGGCGTTGGCCAGGTGTCCGGCCATGGGATACCCCATCACGCCCAACCCGATAAAGGCAACTTTCATTGACATAATTTTGACCTATTTCCTTGATATGCTGACTTGAACGCAAAGATTATAACAATCCGAGAACGGAATAAGCCACTTAAGCAGGATGAAATTATCGCTGTCGCGCCGAAGGTTGCGAACGGCCAGGCTCGGATGCGGAGAATACTATGGATACCATTTACCACCTGAACGCCCCGCTGATAGACGGAGAGAATTTTTCCTTTGCCCGGTTAAAGGGAAAAACGGCGCTTATCGTCAACACCGCCAGCAGCTGCAGCTTTACCCCCCAGTACGGCGCCCTCGAGCGGCTCTATCGCGACTACAAGGAGCAGGACTTTTTGGTGCTGGGGTTTCCCTGCAACCAGTTCGGCCGCCACGAACCGGGCGACAATCAGGACATAAAACGCTTTTGCCGGCAGCAATTTAATGTTAGTTTTCCTTTGTTTAGCAAAACCACGGTCAACGGACCGGATGCCCACCCGCTGTTCAACTACCTCAAGGAGCACACTCGGGGAATTGCACAGAACCGGGCGATAAAATGGAACTTCACCAAGTTTTTGATCAATGCCGAGGGCCAGCTGGTCGCCCGCTACGCGCCCCGCACCCGGCCCGACACGCTGCGATCCGTAATAGAGAGCCAGCTGCATGATGAGACTCGCCTTTTTCAGCGCCAAGGAGTATGAGCGCCCGTTTTTCGACGCCCTGTGTCCCGCCGGTATAGAAATAGAATACCTGGCGGTGCCCCTCAGCGAACAAAGTATATGCCTGTGTGAGCGCGTCGATGCGGTGTGCGTTTTCGTCAACGACGATCTCTCCCGCCCTGTCATCGAAAAACTGGCGCTCACGGGCGTCAGGTGCATATTGCTGCGCTGCGCCGGTTACAACAATGTCGATCTCGCCGCCGCCAAGGAGCACGGCATCAAGGTCTGCCGCGTTCCCGCCTACAGCCCGGAAGCCGTGGCCGAACATGCCCTGGCCCTGATGCTGACCCTGAGCCGTAAAACCCACAAGGCCTACAACCGGGTGCGCGAAGACAACTTCGATCTGAACGGCCTGCTCGGTTTCAACCTGCACGGCAAAACCGCCGGCATCATCGGCTGCGGCAAAATCGGCCAAGCCATGGTGCGCATTCTGAACGGCCTCGGCTGCAAGGTGCTGGTGACCGACCCCTATGCCAAACCCGGGGAAGGTTTTGAGCTCTGCCCGCTCGACGAGCTGCTTGCACGCAGCGACATCATCTCGCTGCACTGCCCGCTCAACGAGCAAACCCACCATATTATCGATCGGCGCGCCGTTGCCCTGATGAAACCCGGCGTGATGCTGATAAACACCGGGCGCGGCGCCCTGCTCGACACCCGGGCCTGCATCACGGCGCTGAAAAGCGGCAAACTAGGCTACCTGGGGCTCGATGTCTACGAGCAGGAATCGGAGCTGTTTTTCGCCAACCGCAGCGAAGAGATCATTCAGGACGACGTCTTCGCCCGCCTGCTGACCTTCCCGAACGTGATTGTCACCGGCCACCAGGGTTTCTTTACCCGCGAGGCGCTGGAGCAGATCGCCGCCACCACCTTTGCCAACCTCGAGGAATTTACAAGCGGCAAGGCGCTCAGCAACGAGGTGGTATAAAAACAGCGTTTCACCGGCAAAAAAGGCGCCCCGGGCGCCTTTTTCCATTTGCTCTGCGTTATTTCTTCACCGTTTTATTTCAGCGCCACATTGACGAACACCGCCGTCATCAGCACGGGGCAGACAAAGCGCACGTAGTTGGCAAACAGCCGGTGCCACCCGTCGGCCCGTTCGAACAGCTGGTTGCCGCGGCGCCATACCCAGCCCAGGGTAATAAAGTAGAAAAGCCCCATCAGCGGCAGCTGGTACTGGGTAAATACCTGGATCACCAAACCGAACAGCCAGTCGAAATTGAAGATGATCAGCAAAGATGCCGCCATCACCACGGCGCTCACCAGCCAGGTTGCCTTGCTGCGTTTCATGCCGTGGTTTTCCACCAAAAAGGCGACCGGAATTTCGGTGCAGGATATGGTCGAGGTCACCGATGCGATGCTCATCAAGGCGAAGAACACCAGGCTCACCAGCAGTCCCACCTGCCCCATGGTATCGAACAGCTCCGGCAGCACGGCGAAGATAAGCCCGCCTTCGCCTATCAGCTTGCCGTCCTGAAAGACCTCCACGCCGTTGTGACTGGCGACAAAAATCGCGGGAATGATCAAAAGCCCGGCGAGAAACGCCACCCCGGTGTCGAGGGCCGCCACGCTGAGAGTCAGCTTGGGCAAATTGGCCTCGGGCGAAAGATACGAGCCGTAGATCATCATGCAGCCGACGCCGAGCGAGAGGGAGAAAAACGCCTGCCCCATGGCGGCAATGATGAGATCCGGATCCGTCACCGCGTCGAAATCGGGCACTAAATAGGCGCGAAACCCGTCATAGGCGCCGTCCAGGCTGCCGATATAGGCGATAAGCCCCACCAGAAGCACCAGCAACAGCGGCATCAGGCGGCGCGACCAGGCTTCGATGCCCGACGACACCCCCTTCAATATGATCCCCGCCGTCAGCAGCACCATCAAGGGCGTAAACAGCAGGTTGCGGTTCACCGAATCGGTGTGCAAAAACGTGCTGACGTTATCGAGGCCGATAAAGCTGGTTACCGGCTCAAGGCCGTAGGCCAGCATCCAGCCCGCGACGATACTGTAAAAACTCAGCATCACCACGGCGCCGCCGAGTCCCAAATAACCGGCCGCGGCCCCCACCCTGGGAGCGCGCTCCTGCCAGGCGGCTTTTAACGCCTGCACCGGGTTCGCCTGGGCCTTGTGGCCGAGATACAACTCGGTATAAAGCGCCGGCAGCGCCAGGAAAAACAGCACGATGAAATAAACCAAAAGAAATGCCCCGCCGCCGTGATTGGCGGCCTGGGTCGGGAAGCCCCAGATATTGCCGAGACCGACCGCCGCCCCGGCAGCGGCAAGAATAAATCCGATGCGGCTTTGAAAGCCGTCGCGCACTTGTGCCATCTTGTTCTGTTTCTGTTATTATTTTTGCCCATTAAATCATAATAATTTGCACCGGAGTACCAAAAACGCGCCAACCCCGAGCGGCTGCGTGTTTTTCGACCAGCTATGAGCATCCCGGCCCCTTATCGGTTTCCATCCCTTCCCCTCGTGTCGGATCACGAGGCGGATTCAGATCTGCTCGTCTACTGCGGCCACAGCGCGCTGCTCGCCCCCAAGCTTGATGCGGCGACGGAACTCAGCGAGGCGGAACGCGCCGTGATGCAAAGGCGCAAACGGGCCGAGGCGCAAGCGGAATACCTGCTCTCGCGCAGCCAGATAAAACGCATGGTGAAACGGCATTTCCCGGCGCTTTCCGCGGTGGCCAACGGCCAAATCAACGTGCTGTTCGATGAGGATGAAAAACGCCTGGCGGTCACCCATAACGGCGAACGGGTGCCCTGCAGCGTCTGCATTTCTCACTCCAAGGGCCAGGTGTTGATTGCCATGGTCAAGGGCATCGAGCCGCTCGGCATCGATCTGGAACGCATCGACCCGGCCCGGCCGCTGGAAAAGCTGGCGCGCCATTTCTATCATCCGGAAGAGGCGGATCGGATAGCCCGCCACGGCGCCGAGACGTTTTTCCGCATCTGGACCCTGAAAGAAGCGCTCGCCAAGGCGACCTTCAGGCCGATCGCCACCCTGCTCGGCCTGAACGCCCTCGAGGAGCTTGAAGGCACGGGCCTCAATGTCTGGTCCTGTCAGCATCTGGGGTTTGACATCACCCTGCTGACCCGCGCAAAACGCCCGGTTCTGCTGGAACTGGAAACGCTGTAGGCGGTTTTCGGGTTAAGCGTTTTAACGCCTGAAATCACAGAACATAAAAAACGGCGGTAGCCCAAGGGCCGCCGCCGTTTTTTATTAATGCGTCTTGTTTAAGCCGCACATGTTCAGCAAGCGCTTAAGCGGCACTCTCTAACAGTCGCGAGTGAATCGCCTGCACTATGCGATCTGAATCGCTCTGCTCCACCAAAAAGCACAAATTGTGACGGCTGGCGCCGTGGCAGATAAGGCG
>JBNKEN010000407.1:0-2758 GCA_050288805.1 Pseudoalteromonas sp. | reverse complement strand
GAAGCGCTTTTGAGGAAGCAGCAAAAAAGGTTAGAAGCGCTGGCAAAAACATTGCGGGAATTATTCTGGCAATCGGATTGGCATGCAGCGCTACAAACGCAGAGCCGGAGGCATCTGCATAGCCATTTCAGCCTATAATCTATGTTATGTTAAATTGGTTGTTTTTGTCGTTTAACAGACCTGAGGGATAATAAAAGGAAACGATCTTAAACGGCAAAATTGCCTGGGTTAATGCAGCCTGATAAGTTTACCGGTTTAATTCGGCATCAACCCAGAACTTGGTTCCTTTCAAAACCGCCTGAAGTGCGAGTCCCGATTCCGTGAGCGAATACAGGGTGACATTATCGGCGATGGCTTCGGCCGTCACGGCTGCGCCTTTATCTCCGGCTTTTGCCGCCGCATCGGCATTTCCGCCGAACGCCCAGCCGTGATCGATAAAGCGATTTAATGCACTTTCGCTGTGAAAGATGATCACTACGTTGAAGTCTTTTACGCCGAGGCCTAAACCTAAACCGGCTTCGCCCATTTTCATATAGGTAGATTGGCCGGTTCGGTTGTTTTTAACCACGCCATAGCCGCCACCGAAGCTGGCAAGCAGCACATTGACGTTGGCGTTATCGAACACCGCGTAACCGGCCGATCTGGCTATTTGCTCCTTGACATCGGGTTTTTGTTTATAAAGTTTGCCAAGCGTGTTGTTTTTCATCGACTGGATCAGGGCGCGTTTTTCCGGTGCCGACGCCGCGCCTTGTAATGCACAGCCGTTAAGATGGAGGCATAAGCCTAGTATCAGCAGTGAGATGATCTTTGCCGGTTGCATAATTTAAAAGTCCCTTGATTTCAAATTGAACTAATGTCCAATACTAGACAGTATCGGACTTTGTGATACCCTTAGGCTATCCATAATAATAAGCCACTATCATGCCTTTTGCCCTGGTTGATACCTTTAAACAACTTCGCTACCAAATTGCCCATTTGGAAGACGGCACGCTGGCGAGCGAATATCCGGAGCTCGCTGCCAGAATGGTCGAGCTTTCTCGGGTGCTGCCACAGAGCCGTGGCGACCTCATGTTCGTTTACCGCTTTTTGTATGTCTACGGACGTAAGTCGGAAGCCACCTTCAACCGTTTTCGCAACGAACTCGAACGCTTTTGTCTTTGGGCCTGGCTCATCAACGGGCAATCGGTTTTTGAGTTAAAACGCGAGGACATCGAAGCCTACGTTGACTTCGTGGTGGAACCGCGGGCCGATTGGTGCGCCGACTCGGTGCAGTGGCGCTTTAAGGACGGCGAAGGGGTCCGCCAGGCTAACGCCAAGTGGCGACCGTTTTTTGCCAAACAGGCAAAACTCAGTCAGCAAACCCTGGCATCCATGTTTACCGCCCTTAATGTATTTTATAAGTTTGCGATTTTAGAGGAAAAAACCTTCGCCAATTTCGTCCCCGTGGTTAAGAAAAACAGCCCTTACCTGGTCGTGCAGTCGCAGATCAACATACCGGATACCTTAAGCGATCTGCAGTGGGAATATGTATTCGGGGTGACTCGGGATGCCTGTGCGGACAATCCGGATTTGGAGCGCAACCTCTTCACCCTGGCCTGTTTGAAGGGGCTGTATCTACGTATTTCGGAACTCTCGGAGCGGCCTCATTGGTCGCCGGTGATGTCGCATTTCTGGCAGGACACGGACGGTTTCTGGTTTTTGCGCATCATGGGAAAAGGCAATAAACTCAGGGATGTAACGCTCAGCGAAGATTTCATCGGTTATTTGAAGCGCTATCGCCAATACCGCGGGCTCAGTCCCCTGCCCCGTGTCGACGAGCCCCATCCGCTGGTTCATAAAATTCGCGGCCAAGGCGGAATGACGGTTCGTCAGTTAAGGCGACTGGTGCAGCAGAGTTTCGACTTGGCCAAGGCATCGTTACTTGCCGACGGCTTTAAGGATGAAGCAGAGAGCCTTGAGGCGGCGACCGCCCATTGGCTTCGGCATACCGGTGCGACGCATGATGCGCAGGTTCGCCCGCTTAAGCACCTGTCTGAAGATTTGGGACATGCGAAAATAGCGACAACCGACCAAATCTATATTCAGACCAATATCAAAGAGCGCGCAAAGTCGGGAATTAAAAGGAAGCTATAACATGGGGTATTTACCGCTTACGGTGATAGGTCTGGCCATATTCTTTTATTCAATCAGCGTCCGTCAGCTTGAACGGGCCGAGGTGACGGGCCCTATGTTGTTCGTAACCCTGGGCGTGATGCTGGCAAGTTTTTTCGGCGACGATATCAGGCTCGAATGGTCGCTGAGCGCGCCGTTACCACTTGTCGAATTAACACTGGCGGTATTTCTCTTTTCCGATGCGGCAAAGGCGCGGCTTACCGTGTTGAGCAAAAGTTTCCAATACCCTTCCTTACTGCTTTTTATCGCCCTGCCGCTCAGCTTTGTGCTGGGTACCTGGCTGGCGCACTGGTTATTCCCTGCCCTCGACTGGTTGGCCTGTGCCATTTTGGCGATCATACTTACGCCCACGGACGCCGCGCTCAGTAAGGGTATACTGGTAAACGAACAGGTTCCCGAATCCGTCCGCGAAGGGATTAACAGCGAAAGCGGATTAAACGACGGGCTGTGCGTGCCGGTATTTTTGTTTCTGCTGTTGCTGCCGGACGGCGGCAATGACATTCGGTTTGTCGACGCATTCGAAATTTTTATCCGCGAAATCGGTATCGCGCTGGTGCTCGCGGTTTTATTCAGCGCAGCCGGCATC
>JBNKEN010000406.1:0-8669 GCA_050288805.1 Pseudoalteromonas sp. | reverse complement strand
GGCAATTTGCGCGAGCATGTTTACTGGCGCATTACCTTCACTTTTTCCGTTGAGCTGATATGGGCCTCAACGCGGCGGTTTTCCGCATGGGCCGCCGGCGTATTGGCCGGGTTTTTCAGCATGGTTTCGCCCTTACCAACGGCGGTAATACGGCTTTCACTGATACCCAGCTCTTTCAGCTTAGCCGCCACCTTATCGGCACGTTTCTGTGACAGTTTCATATTGTAATCGGCATCGCCGACCGCCGAGGTATGGCCCTGCAGTTCCACCTGCGTATCCATGTGCTTGTCCATAAAGTCGGCCACGGCCTGAATATCCGCCATAAACTTGTCTGAAACAATGGCCTTGTCGTTCGGGAAATGAACCAGCAGGTTCACCGCTTCCGTCTTGTCACGGTAGACGGTGCAACCGTCTGCATCGACCGCATCCTCCA
Organism: Pseudoalteromonas sp.; assembly: GCA_050288805.1. Taxonomy (GTDB): domain Bacteria; phylum Pseudomonadota; class Gammaproteobacteria; order Enterobacterales; family Alteromonadaceae; genus Pseudoalteromonas. Next base: position 8,236 of record JBNKEN010000406.1, on the reverse strand, counting down.
TCGGCGTGCCCATACACTTGTCCATGTCGTCCGTTACGCCGTCACCGTCGCTGTCCTTCGGCGCTTCCTTCACCGGCATGGGCGCAGGCTCGGGGGCCGGGGCGGGCTTGGCCATCGGCGCCGAAGCGGAGCCGAAGAAATAATTGATACCCAATTTAAGATCGACATCGTCGTGGGTTTCGTTCAATCCGTGATACCACGCCAGCTCGCCGGAAAGCGCCCAGTTGGGGTTAAAGTAATGACGATAGCCTACCCCCAGGTTGGCCGCATTGAAGTCGTCATAGAAATCCAGTTTTTTCGCGCCGAGGAAGCCATACCAGGCATCGTTGAAATGATACAGCACGTCTACACCGTAGCGGTCGCCGCTTTTTTCCTGCGATGTATGGGTCACGTGCAGGTTCATCGCCGCCCACTCCAGACGCGCGGTCCAGTATTCGTTAAAGCGGTAACCCGCTTCCAGGCCGCCGCCGAAAGATTCGTCCAGATCCACGCCTGCCGGTGCGCCGGGAATGTTGTTTTCCCAGTCGGCCCAATAGTAATCAAGAAAGCCGCCGACATAGGCGCCTTCGTGAATCATCTCTTCAGCCGCCAGCACCGGCTGGCTCGCAAGCGCCATCACTACGGCACCGGTCAGTAATTTAAGTTTCATCGTTTCAATCCCCTTTTGTACCAGAGTTACCTCAGGTTATCTTCGACGGCTCATACCGCCGAAGAACTCCATATCTGTATTGCAATAAATAACCGCCCTTCCCGAACTGCAACGCTTTGTTTCGAATAAAGCAAATCGGGAACTCAGGGAGTAAGTGTAATCATCATCCGCGATTTCGACCAATAAACAGCTCACAGAACCCAGATCACAAGGTCAGTATAGAATTTGGAGACTGAACAAGGGATTACAACGAGATGAAATTAAGAATAAAAAGGAAGCCATGTCGGCCTGAAGACCGACCCACAGATACGCTTATCATACGGATCGTCGTTTACAACAACTGAAGTATCAGATGCCATCACCGTCGATATGCAGGCCACATTCGCGGCCGAGGCCCAAAAAACGGGTTTCCTCTTCCGTCATGCCGGGCTCGAGCTTGCGGGTGGTATGCACATCGCCCATGGACACATAACCCTCTTCCCACAAAGGGTGGTAGGGCAGATCGTGTTTCGTCAGGTACTGGTATACGTCGCGGTTGCTCCAGTCGATCACCGGGTACACCTTGACCGTGCCGCGGCTTATTTCGACAATTTCCTTGTCGGCGCGGGTCGAGGACTGCTGGCGACGCAAACCGCTGAACCAGGTGCCCACTTCCAACTCCTTGAGGGCGCGGGTCATGGGTTCCACCTTATTGAACTGGTTGTAACGCTTGATCCCCTCTTCTCCTTGCTCCCATAGCTTGCCGAATTTGGCCTCTTGCCAGGCTGGAGTCAACGGCGATTTATAGACCTTCAGGTTCAACTTCAGGCGCTCGGTCAGCTGTTCGACAAAGCGATAGGTTTCGGGGAACAGGTAGCCGGTATCGGTCAGCACCACGGGGATGTCCGGGCGCTGAGCGGTCACCAGATGCAGCATCAGCGCCGCCTGAATGCCGAAGCTGGAGCTCAGTATCTGGTTATCCGGTAAATTTTCCAACGCCCACGCGACGCGCTCCTCGGCACTCATGCCCTGCAGCAGGGCATTGGCCTCAGCCAGCAATGCGCTTTGCGCCGTCGTATCTAGCTGTAACAGGTGTTTAAATTGACTCATTTCTCATTCCCAGCGGGTGCCGCTTGAACGGCACCTCTTTATACCTTAAGCGTGAAAATCGGTTTTTGAAACCTTCACTTCAGGCACTATGCCCTTGCGGATCACGAAATCACCGAATCCTTCATCCGCGGCACGTTCCGCCGCCCATTGGCCGATCAGGGTATCGAGCGCATCCAGGTATACCTCCTCGCCGACATTTTCCAGATACAGCTTAGGAATGCGTGTGCCTTCGCGATTTCCGCCGAGATACAGGTTGTACTTGCCCGGCCCCTTGCCGACCAGGCCCGCTTCCGCCAGCATGGCACGACCGCAGCCGTTAGGGCAGCCCACCACGCGCAGAATGATGTGCTCTTCCCCCAAACCGTGCTTGGCCAGCAACACTTCGGTTTTTTCGATGAGTGAAGGCAGGTAACGTTCCGCTTCCGCCATCGCCAGCGGACAGGTCGGTAAGGCCACACAGGCCATGGAATTTTTGCGCTGTTCGCTGTGACTGTCGTCGATCAGGCCGTGGTCGCGGGCGATCTGCTCGATCAGCGCCTTCTGATCTTCCGGCACGCCGGCGATGATCAGGTTCTGGTTCGCGGTCATGCGGAAGTCGCCCCGATGGATCTCGGCGATTTTACGGCAGCCGGTTTTTAGCGGCTGACCCGGATAATCTAAAATGCGGCCGTTTTGGATAAACAGCGTCAGGTGATGCTTGCCGTCGATCCCCTTCACCCAACCGAAGCGATCGCCGCGATGGGTAAATTCATAGGGACGGCTCGGCTCGAACGTCACCCCGGCGCGGGCTTCCACCTCGGCCTTGAACGCATCCGAACCGAAGGTATCCAAGGTGTACTTGGTTTTGGCGTTTTTACGGTTGACCCGGTTACCCCAGTCACGCTGCACCGTCACCACGTGTTCGGCAATTTTCAGGGTATGTTCAAGGGGTACAAAGCCGAAATCATCGGCCTTGCGCGGATAGGTCGCGGTATCGCCGTGCGTCATCGCAAGTCCCCCGCCCACCAGCACGTTGAATCCCACCAGCTTGCCGTTTTCCGCGATCGCCACGAAGTTCAAATCGTTGGCATGCACGTCCACCTCGTTGTTGGGCGGAATGGTGACCGTGGTCTTGAACTTACGCGGCAGATAGGTTTCTCCCAAAATCGGCTCTTCCGTCGTTTCCGACTTCTCGCCGTTCAGCCAGATCTCCGCATAGGCACGGGTTTTCGGCAACAGGTGTTCGGAAATTTTGGCCGCCCACTCGTAGGCCACTTGATGCAGCTCCGACTCCACCGGGTTGGTGGTACACAGCACGTTACGGTTTACGTCGCCCGCGGTGGCTATCGAATCGATGCCGACACCGTTGAGCATCTGGTGCATGTCTTTGATGTTCGGCTTCAGCACGCCGTGGAACTGAAACGTCTGGCGCGTGGTCAGGCGAATGCTGCCGTAGATGGTTTTCTCTTCGGCAAACTTGTCGATCGCCAGCCATTGCTCGGGCGTGATAATGCCGCCGGGCATGCGGGCGCGCAGCATCACGTTATGCAGCGGCTCCAGCTTTTGCTTGGCGCGCTCGGGACGAATATCGCGATCGTCCTGCTGATACATGCCGTGAAACCGGATAAGCTGGAAGTTGTCGGCCGTGAAACCGCCGGTAATAGGGTCTTTGAGGTCTTGTTCTATGGTGCCGCGCAAGAAATTGCTTTCTTTTTTCAAACGCTCGTTGTCGGCGAATTTGGCGTTTGTGTCGTGCTTGCTGTTTGGCTTGCTCATGGGTATTTCCTAAAAATTCGGTTCGCTGACGGTGGGTTAATACACGTCTTTCTGGTAACGCTGGCTGGCGCGCAGCTCTTTGAGATACTGCTCGGCCTCTTCCTCGTTCTTGCCGCCCTGCGCTTTGACTATCTCTACCAGGGCCTGGTGCACGTCTTTGGCCATACGGTTGGCATCGCCGCAAACGTAGAAATGCGCACCGTTTTCCAGCCATTGATAAACCTCGGCAGCGTTTTCGCGCAGCCTGTCCTGCACATAAACCTTCTCGGCCTGATCCCGGCTCCAGGCCACATCCACCCTGCTCAGCAATCCCGATTTGAGATAGCCCTGGATCTCAACCTGATAGAGAAAATCTTGGGTGAAGTGCGGGTTGCCGAAAAACAGCCAGTTCTGACCCGATGCGCCGCGGGCGTCACGTTCCTGCAGAAAGGCGCGGAACGGCGCGATGCCGGTACCCGGTCCCACCATGATCACCGGTGCATCGTCGTCAACCGGCAGGCGGAAGTTATCGTTGCGCTCGGTAAACACCTTCACCGTGACGCCTTCCTTGGCAATGCGGCCGAGGTAACCGGAACAACCACCAAAATGGCTTTCGCCAAAGGCCTCAAATTCGACCACACCGACGGTCAGGTGCACTTCATCTTCCACTTCCGCCTGACTGGAGGCGATGGAATACAAGCGGGCCTGCAGCTTACGCAGACAGTCGACCAGCGCCTGTGCGGTGATATCGCCGGGGTACTGCTTGATGATGTCGAAGATCTGGCGCGCCGCCAGGTATTCGCGCAGCAACCCCTTGTCTTCAACCAGCGCCTGCAGTTCGGCGTTCACCGTGGCAGTTGCGTATTTTTCAACAAAACCCGGATAGCTTTGCGTCAACTCCAGTCGTTCGACGAGCGCGTTGCGCAGGCTCAGGGTTTCATCCCCGAGCTGCACAGTCGTGTCGCCGTCCAGCCTAAGCAGTGTCAGGACTTCATCTACCTTGGTTTCGTCGTTAAGGAAGTAGACGCCCAGAGAATCGCCCGGCAGGTAGGTGATGTCCGATCCCGCCAGGGAAATTTCAATGTGACGCACGTCCTTGGTCGAGTCGCGGCCGGTGATCTTCTGCACCACAGACAACTCCGCCTCGAACGGGTTCTGCTTGCTGTACCGGCTGGCTGAGGCTTGCGTTGTTGTGAACGGCATAGCCACCACGTTGCCGCCGGCGTTTTCCTGCTGTTCTTTCAGCGCGGGTTCGAACGCATCCAGGGCGCCGCCTATCCACTCGGCAGCGGCTTCATCGTAGTCGACGTCCAGATCGGCGCGGGTAAATACCGTTTCGGCGCCCAACTTGTTGAACCGTTCCTCGAAGTCCTTCCCCGTCTGGCAGAAGAACTCATAACTGGAATCGCCCAACCCGATCACCGCGACCTTAACGCCGTCCAGCTTTGGCGCCTTCTTGGACGCCAGGAATTCGTGCAGCGCCTCGGCATCCTCCGGCGGCTCTCCTTCACCGTAGGTAGACACCACGACAGCGATAAACTTTTCTTTTTTCAGCGCGGCGGGTTTGTAATCGGCCATGTTTACCAACCTCACCGCCAGACCTCGTGACTCGGCCTGCTCTTTCAACCTGGTCGCTACGCCCTTGGCGTTACCGGTTTGCGAACCGAACAATATGGTGAGTGCGGCTGCTTCCCCCGGCGCCGTATTAGTGCCGGCCGCGCCGCTTAGGGCCGAGGTATTGGCGCTCGCCGCAAGATAGCCGCTGACCCAGGCCTGCTGAATCGGATTCAGCTCCGCCACCAGGCCCTGCAGCTTGTTTACTTGTTCTTGTGAGAGCGGACTACTCGCCGCATTGAGTTGGTTTAACAACATGAATCTTTCTCGCCCTGCGCTGTTTACACCCTTTCCCGTTCTGAAAAAGGGCACCGATGAGCGTGAAGAATACCGAGCCGCCGTCAAACTAAAAAAGAATAGAATCTGCTTTATTATTCCATTTGGTTATCAAAAACCAAAACTTCTAAACAAAACAAATTAAAAAACCCTATGTGTTCCCAATATAAATCCTGTAGCATTCCGCTCGCTACACTCTGGTCACATTTTGGCAACAAACAAGCTGAATAATGACCAACCCAAAACAAAAATATTTAGGAAATAAAAACAATGAACAACACACGGGTTCGTTTAATGGTTTTGCCCCTTCTTTTTAGTAGCGCAGCGGCGCTCGCCAATACGGTGCAAAACGGAGACTTTGAACAATGGAGCGGCAATACACCCGCCTCCTGGACCACCATCGACAGCGGCCTGAGCCTCAGCCCGGAAACCGTCGTCGTCAAACAGGGCGCAACTGCCGCCCGTATCGACCTGACCACCAGCAATCAGGCTGACGCGGATTTCCGCCAAAGCGTCAGCGTCACGGCCGGACAAAGCTATACCTTCTCGACCTGGGTTTATCACACAGAGGGCGGCGCCAAGGCCCGTCTTTATGTCGACGGCTACCAGAACTACTCGGATCCGGGCCTGGTAAATCAATGGCAGTTGGTCAGCTTCGACTATACCGCCGGCACCACCACCAGCATTGAAATCGGCCTGCGTTTCTACGACGTGACCGGCTTTGACGGCAACGAAACCATTTATGTCGACGACTTCCAGCCCAGCGCTGCAACGTCAACGCCGCCTCCGGCCGGTTGCAGCGACCATAACCTGACGCTGAGCCTGCTGACCGACAACTACGGCGCAGAAACCAGCTGGCAGATCACCCAGGGCACCACCACGGTGGCGAGCGGTAACGGCCTGGCCTCAAACACGCAATACAATGAAGCCATCTGCCTGACCGACGGCGATTATACCTTTACCATTTTCGACAGCTACGGCGACGGCATTTGCTGCACCTACGGCAGCGGTAACTACGCCCTGAGCGAAGGCAGCACGACCCTGGCGTCAGGCGCCAGCTTTACCAGCTCGGAATCGACCGCGTTTACCCTCGGCACCACGGGCGGTGGCAATACCGGCGGCGGTAACACAGGTGGCGGCAACACAGATCCCGGCGCCTACTACTCAGGCACCGAAGGCCTGTCCGGCTATGCGCTGAAAACCGCGCTGTTCAACATCATCGCCGGTCACAACAACCAGGGTTATTCATCGCTGTGGAACTTCTACGACAGTTCATCCCGTGACGTCTATTTCGAGAACGACAATTCGATCCTGGATATGTACGGCGAGCGTCCGAACGGCGCCGACGGCCACGTATTTGCCGCGGTTTCCAACCAGTGCGGTACCTACAGCGGCGAAGGTGACTGTTACAACCGTGAACACAGCTTCCCGAAAAGCTGGTTCGGCGGCCAGGTAGAGCCCATGCACTCGGACGTTCACCACATTTTTGCCACCGACGGCTATGTTAATTCAAAGCGCAGCAACTATCCGTTCGGTGAAGTCGGCACGGCCAGCTATACCTCGAGCAACGGCAGCAAACTGGGCAGCGCAAGCGTCACGCTCGGCTACACGGGCACAGTTTTCGAGCCGATCGACGAGTTCAAGGGTGACTTCGCCCGCGCCTGGTTCTACATGGCCACCCGCTATCAGGACAAGGTCGCATCCTGGCAGACCAACACCACCTACAGCGACGCGGTACTGAACGGCACCAGCGATCAGGTATTTGAAACCTGGGTTATCGCCATGCTGCTGCGCTGGAACCAGCAGGATCCGGTCAGCCAGATGGAACTGGACCGCAACCAGGCCGCTTACGACTACCAGGGCAACCGCAACCCGTTTGTGGATCACCCGGAATACGCAAGCGCCATCTGGGGCCAGTAAAAAATAAAAGGGCCGACATCGAGTCGGCCCTTTTATTTCAGAGAACACACAACGCCGCTCATTGAGCGGCGTTCAAAAATATTCCGAATATTTTGTACTCGGCTATTTCTCGATGGGATACAGGGTGATTTCCATTCCCGCGCCGATGGCGGAAATGCGCAGCAGGGTATCGGCGCTGATGGCCTCGTTGAAACATTTCGGTGAGGTGCCCGAGCTGAAACCTATGTCGAAGGTTCTTCTTGAACAACCAAGCCATTGCTTAAGCGCCGCCCTGGAACACGACTCGATCAGTTCGCACAGGTAGTTGATCGCCTTATCCGGGCTGCGTACCTCGCTGTCGGCCTCAATGCGCGCCAACTGACGGTAATCATCCTTATCGTAGTGCAGGATCATGGCATTTTTGCTCAGGTCTTCCACCAGCGCGGATATGTCCTGTTTAGACTCCAGTTCGAGGTCGACGTTAAGGAATTGAATTTCTGACATCTTGGCTTAAGGTTCACGGTGATTTCAAAACATCCAAACTTTAACCCAGATTGCACCAGAAACCAAACCCCCGGCCACCCTTGGGTCACTTTTATCTGTCGCTACGCTAAGTTACAATCGCTGGCCTTTCGCTTTTCGATGAGATGGAAATTGAGCCGTATTCTTTTCTTCGTCCTTCTGACGCTTGCCGCAAACGCCCATGCCGACGGCTTCAGCAATTTCGCCGCCACTAAAAAATACCTCGCCCGCAACTTAAGCGAAGACAGTAAAACCCTCTACTGCGACTGCGATATTCGCCGTCACGGCAATAAGCTGGTGCCGGACACGACGGGTTGCGGCTATGTTCCGCGCCTCGCCACAACCCGCAGCGGTAAGCCCAATGAAAGGGCCGCGCGGATAGAATGGGAACATATAGTACCGGCCTGGGAATTCGGTCATCAGCTGCAATGCTGGCAACAGGGCGGGCGCAAA
>JBNKEN010000405.1:0-8040 GCA_050288805.1 Pseudoalteromonas sp. | reverse complement strand
ATCTGGATTTCCTCTCTCTTTTCGGGCCTGCATCGCTATGACCCTGCCAGTTCCAAATTTCGCCAGTACCTCTTTAAACCCAACAATGAAGAACAAGCGCTGGCCGAGACGGTCAGCAGCCTGCTTTCTCTTGGCGACGATTACATCTGGCTCGGTCGCGGCAAGGATGTGGCGCGGATGAATGTCGAAAGCGGCGAGATCACCTCCGTTTTTGCCTTGCCCAATCCCAATGAACGTTCCTTTGTCCGTACGCTTTTCCATCATCGGGGTTATCTCTACATAGGGACCAGCGAAGGCGCCTATGTAATGCAGTTGGCAAGCGGGAAAACACGCGCCATCAACTACTTGCCTGCACCTGCGACCAGCATTTACCAATCCAACGTCAAGTCGTTCGCCGTCGATGACGCGGGTTGGTTGCTGGTGGGCACCGTATATGGCCTGTACAAGGTGGATATATCTGATAACGAGGCGCTGTTTGCCGACCCGAACGGGCAGTTTAAAAACGCCCTGGTACTGGCCGAACGCAATATCTGGAAAATTATTCCGAAACCCGGTTTTCTGCGCCTTGCCACCGATAAAGGGTTATTTGATTTTGAACCACAAAGCGGCAAGTTGCGTAAGCAGGATGCCATCAAGCAAAGCGGCTATACGCTCACGGATCCTGCCATTATCGATGTTGAGGAAGATCCCTACGGTGCCATGTGGGTCGCGACCAAAAACGACGGGGCCTTTTACCTGCCGTCGGGTGAATTCGCTTTCCGAAATTTTAATTCGGAAAATATCGGCGGCGAGGGGTTATCTCATCACGTTGTCTGGGCGGTTGAGTTTTTTCAGGGCACGCTTTGGCTCGGAACCGACAACGGGCTGACCGAACTCGACCCCGAAAGCGGGGAGAGCAAAGTGTATTTTCGTGACTACGGCCAGGATGAATACACCGAGAATTTCGGTATCGCAGCTATCTTTCCCTACCAAGGACGGCTGTGGCTGAATACCACGCTGGGCCTGTATCGTTTTGATCCGCAGACCAAAACCCTGGAAAAGGTGGTGAGCAGCGACGGCAAGTTCGCTGAATATCTTGCCGGGCGGCTGTTCGGCGGCACGCTGCTTAACGACGGCCGCCTGTTTATCGTCAATCCCGACGCGGGCATGTTTTACTTTAATCTGGATAGCGGGAAAATAACCCCGCTTGGCGGTGATTTTAAGCGTTACGACCCCTTTCTGGTCGAGGGATTCAAGCCGCCGTTACCGGATAGCCCGGAAAAACCGCTGTTTTATAACAGCAGTGGCCAGCTGTTTAGGGTGGATGTTGCGGCCGAGCGATTGGAACTGATCTACGAAGTGCCGAAAGACAAAAGCAGTTGGGCGATCAGCCTGCATTCCTATGTGATCGACCACAACAATATACTTTGGTTGTCGTTGTCGAATTTCGGCCTGGTGGGTCTCGATGCCAAGACGTTCCAACTGAGATATGTCAACGATTTCGACAAGTACAATTTGGGCACCCTGTTGTATGCCATGACGCTGGATGATGCGGGTATGATTTGGCTCAGCAGTCACAAGGGAATTTGGCGCTTCAATCCGGATAACATGCATTTCCAGCAATACACCACGGAGCAGGGGCTAGACACCAATGAATTCAACATGCCGGCGCATACCCGGTTGCCGGATGGCCGTATTGCCTACGGTTCGGTGACCGGATTAACGTTGTTCGATCCGAAGAAAAACCGCCCGACACACCCCTTGATCAAGCAGGTCAATATTACCTCGGTCGAGCTGATGTCGCGGCAACTTAAGATCCCCGCGATGACGCCGTTCCGCAGTATCGAACTGGAACATGACGATATCGGCCTGGAGGTGGCTTTTTCCGCCATGGCGTTTAATTTTCAGGACAGGATCGTATTTGAATACCAGCTGTCCGGTGAGCAGAAAACCTATACCCGCAACAGTAACCGGGTGATATTCCCTAAGCTTAGTCCGGGCAGTTATCGCCTTAAGGTATGGGCCAAGGATCCCTTTACCGGCGATTATACGGCGCCGGCCCAGCTCGATATCCTGGTTGCCTATCCGCTGTGGCGTTCGCCGCTGGCTATTTTGCTGTATGTGTTGGTGTTTGTCGCCTCGGTAGCGGGTTGGATGTACAGACGTAACCGGGTGCAGCGGATTCTGTTGACGGCGCACAGGGAAACTCGGGAAAGTGAGGCACGGCTGAAACTGGCGCTGGAAGGCAGTCATTCCGGGGTGTGGGACTGGCAGGCGAGCAGCAGCAATATCTATCAACCGCGGCTGAAAAGCGAGTTGGGATACGAAAATGAGCAGACGTCCCTGGATGAGTATCTGGCCAAGATCCACCCCCAGGAAAGGCAGAAGTTTCGGGTCGAGTGGCTGGAATTTTTGTCGACCGAAAAGGGATATTTTGACTGCACCTATCGTTTACGCCATGCATCGGGCCATTGGCGCTGGTACAAGGATTTCGGCAAGGTCGTTTCCTGGCTCGACGGCATGCCGGAAAAGGTGGCCGGCACCTATACCAACATGACCCGGGAACTGGTGTTTGAGGAAAATGCACGCCTCTACGGCGCCGCCTTTGAACAGACGCGAGACTGGGTACTGATCCTGGACCATAAGTTCCGCATTCGGGCGACCAACCAGTCCCTGCGCGATACCTTTAATTACAGCCATGCGGATAAGTCGAGCCGTTCGTTAACCTTTGGTCTGTCCCGCGACAGCCGTTTGAACTACCTGCGTTTGCTTGCGGGCCTTGGGGTCGGGGAACAGTATCAGGGCGAGGAAACGGTGCGCACCGCCGACGGCAAGCGGGTTCCCGTGTTGCTCAAGGCCAGTGCAGTGGCCAGCGGCGAGAATAAATTTGTTAATTATATCATCGTGATGACGGATATAAGCGCGCAAAGAGGGGCACATGTAAGGCAGCGTGAGCAGGCCGGTTATGATGACCTGTCCGGACTGCCCAACCGTACCCTGATGCTGGATCGCTGTGAGCACGCCCTGTCTCTGGCCCGGCTCCATGATAGTCGGCTGGCGTTGCTGCTGATCAATATAAAGGGGTATTCCGCCATCAACCAGCGTTACGGTGACCAGGTTGCCGATCAGGTATTGATGGAGCTAACCCGACGCATATCCTCCGTTATGGGGGAGACCGACAGCCTGGCACGGCTTAACGGCGATGAATTCCTGCTGTTAATGGAAGAAGCACGCAGCACCGAGCAGATAGCCCGGTTATGCGGACAAATCCAGCGTGCCGTGGATGTCCCGTTGGAATTTACCGATTTTGACTTGAAAATCGGCGTGTATATGGGCGTCGCCCTGTATCCGCTCGACGGCAACGCCTTGCCTGAACTGCTTAAGGCCGCGGATATTGCCCTGTTCCAGGCCCGACGAAATCCCAAGGTCAACTTCCAGTTTTTCAAGCCCGAGTTTAACCTGCACCTGATGCGTCGTCGCCAAATGGTGAAAGACCTGGTAAGGGCCTGTGAAGAGTTCGAATTCGGCAATGAATACGAGGAAGTGCGCGCAGCGGACGGCCACGTGGTCGCCTTGGATGTCAGGCCTTTGTGGTTGCGTAATGACGGGAAAATAGATGTTCGGGAGTTTCTCGATGTCGCTGCCGAAGCCAAGGTTTTGCCGGAAATCGGACGCCAGACCTTGTCCTCGGCGCTACTCGAGCTCAAGGCCTGGCGCCGCGTTAACCATGAGCTTTATCTGGTCTTGCCGCTTTACGGCGGCGCGCTGAGTTGCGATGACTTTATGCCGACACTGGAAAAGGAACTGGCGCGGCACAAGCTCCCCCCCGAGGTGCTGACCTTTGCGCTGGATGAAAATCAGTGGAGTCGGCAGATGCTGGATTCGGATACCCTGACGACCCTGCGAAAACGCGGCTGCAGGGTGCTGCTGGATAATTTCAGTTGTCATGGGTTAACCCTGCAGGAGCTGGCCAAAATGCCGCTGGACGGGCTGCGTATGGCTGCTCAGCAAGGAGGCGAACGCGACGTTGCCGCTGCTGTAACTGAGGCCGTGGTTGCCATGGCGCATAGCCTTAAATTGCAGCTTTACTGTCGCGATGTTGACGACAGGGATACCAGGAACCAGCTCAAGGCGGCCGGCATAGATTACTGGCAGGGCCTGTTATCAGGCGGTGTGATGGACGGAGACGCCATTGCTGAGCGCTTGGAAGGCCCGAAGGCCCGGCGGGAGGACCCGGTCGGCTAAACCGGGTGTCCGCAGTGGCTGCAATATTTTGGGCTTTCCGGGGTGCTTTCCTTTAACTGGGCTATCACGCGTTTGCATTCCTGCTTACTGAGTCCCAACTCGTAGCGCAGCGCCTCGAGTTTATGCTTGTCCTGACGACTAAGCTTACCATCCTCCAGACATTCGTGCACCGCATCGCGGTATAGACTGCGGCGTTTACGCAACTGTTCGGAAAACCCGGAGGCGAGCAGACCGGTCGGGATCGCCACCATGCCCATGCTGAGAATGGTGATAAGCCCGCCGAATACCTGTCCGAGCGGGGTGATCGGCACCACATCGCCGTAGCCCACCGTGGTCAGGGTTGCCATGGCCCACCACATGGCGGCGGGGATAGAACCGAATTTATCGGGTTGCACGTCATGTTCTATCAGGTAAATCCCGCAGGATGCCAAAATCAGGATCACCGCCATCAGGAAAAACGCCGCCAACAGGGAGCTGCCTTCCTCCTTGAATGCCACCAATAAGAGTTGCAATGCCCTGGAATAACGCGTCATTTTGAAGATCCGCAGTAGACGAATCACCCGCAGGAAGCGCAGATCCAGATTGATAAACAGCATCAACAAGGAGGGCAGTATGGCCAGCAAATCGATCAGTGCCAGGGGGGAGAAAAAGTAGCGCACCCGTACCTTCCAGTTTGCTTCATCACCGTTTTTGAATTTCTCCAGAGCGACTGAGCTCCACAGTCTGGCCAGATATTCGACGCTGAATACTGCCACCGAGATCAACTCGATACGTAGGAAGATGCTGTGATATTCGGTCATCAGCTCCGGTACCGATTCAAGCACGATGGCAATGATGTTCATCGAGATGATGAACACCAGAAAGGCGTCGAGCAGGTGTCCGGCCCTGTGGTAACGGCCGCGGGATTCAAACAATTCACCGAGGTGGCATCGGGTGGTCTCAAGAAATTGAAATAGCATATCTATGTTCGTTTTTTTAGTTCATTCTATAAGTCTATCGTCGTTTCTCAACGACGCGGGGTTATTCGCTTGCGTCTTCGGCAACCAGCGGTAAGGTCATGTGTATGGTACCTTCTTCGAAATCGCGACGGATGGTGAAGCCGAGCTTGCGTGCCAGCTCTATCATGCCGCTGTTTTCCCATAAGGTCACCCCCTCAAGTACCGCGACCTTCTGACGGCGGCAGTAATCGACGGCGGCTTCCATCAGCATTCGCCCGAGCCCGAGCCCCTGACTGTCGGAGCGTACCACAATGGCAAATTCCGCCTGCTGCAGGTCCGGATCCATAACGACCCGGGAAACTCCCAGGGTGACCGCCTCGCCATTTCGCTCCTGGCTGACAATAAAGGCCATTTCCCGGTCGTAATCGATCTGCGTCATTTTGGCCAGCTGCTCGTGATTGAATTGCGGCAGCTCGCCGAAGAAACGGCGATATCTGTCCTCTTTACTGAGCGATTGGTCAAAGGCCTTGTGCGCCGCTTCATCCTCGGGACGGATCGGGCGCAACAGCGCCGAACTGCCGTCTTTCAGGGTTACCCTGCGTTCCAGCTCCTTGGGATAGGGACGGATAGCCAGGCGCTTACGTCCGTTGCCGGAGCGGTAAGGGGCAAGTTCCATGGTGGCGTCGAGCACCAGAAAATGCCCGTCACAGGCCAGCACCGGGTTGAGTTCCAGGGAACGAATGTCGGGCTGGTCGACGATGAGTTGGGAAATCCGGGTCAGCAGGGTGCAAAGCCGGTACTTATCCACCTTTTCAGGTAGCAGTCGCTCTTTCAGTGCGCCCTTGTCGTAGGCGGCGGCGATCAGGTATTTGGCGAGATTCATATTGAGCGGCGGAAACGCGACCGCCGCCTGGGCATAGCCGAGACCGGCGCCGGCTTCGCCGAGCAGAATCACCGGGCCGAAATTGGCCTCGGTTTTTATCGCTATCCTGAGTTCCTGATTGCCGGCCCGGGGCGCCATGGGCTGCAGGCTGAAACCCAGTATATTGGCGTCGGGGTGCAGCTGGCGAATTCTCAGCAGCATGGCAAAGGCGGTTTGCTCCACCTCGTCGCCATCGTTGAGGTTGAGCACCACGCCGCCGACCTCCGATTTCGAGGGAATGTCCGGGCTTATCAGCTTGAGTGCCACGGGGAAGCCGAGACTTTGCGCCTGTTCGCGGGCTTCGCTCGGGGTCAGGGCGGTGCGAGTCGCTATGGTGTCGATACCATAATGGTGTAAAACCTCCGCACTTTGCTGGGTTGCCAGGTAGCTGACCTGTTCTTTCAGCAGCGAGCGGATATGCTGACGGGCACCGTCCGCATTTATGGCGGCCTCATCCAGTACGGACTCCGGTGTCTGGGTCAGGTGTTTTTGGTTGCGTCGGTAATTGACCAGGTGCATAAAGGCGCCGACCGCCCCTTCCGGAGTGCGGTAGGTGGGGATCCCCGCGCTGGCGCAGATGCGACGGGCGCCGTAGGCCGCTTCCTCGCCCATAAAATTGGTCATTACGTAGGGACGACCATGTGTCGGCAGGCTGTTGACGGTTTCGGCTATCAGGCTGGCATATTCTTCCCCGCTCGCCAGTGCCGAGGGAGTATGAATGATCAGCAGGTTTTCCACTTCCGGCGCCGCCAGCAGTATCTCCAGCGCCTGACGGTAGCGGGCAGGGGAAGAGTCGCCGAAAATATCCACCGGGTTGGTGGTCATGTCCGATTGCGGAATGACCCGATTCAGCCGCATCCGGGTCTCTTCGCTGAGCTGCGCCAGTTTTCCCGAGCTTTGCAGCAGGCCATCGAGCGCCATCACGCCCGGGCCGCCGCCGTTGGTCAGGATCGTCAAGTGTTCCACCTTGAGCAGTTTGGGATGCAGGGCCAGGGTCTGGGTGGCGGCAAACAGTTCGCGCAAATCGTTGACCCTCAGCATCCCGGTGCGCTGAAACAGGGCGTCGTAGATCACGTCGGGGCAGGGGTGGCCGCCGGTGTGTATGGTGGCGGCTTCCGCACCCGCCTGAGTGCGGCCGGTTTTGATGGCTATCACGGGTTTACTGAATGCGGCGGCGCGGGCGGCGGAGATAAAGGCACGTACATTTCGTATGTTATCTATGTAGAGCAAAATGGCCTTGGTTTTGGCGTCGCGACCGAGAAAATCGAGCAATTCGGCAAAGTCGATGTCGAGACAGTCGCCTACCGACACGAAATAGGAAAAGCCTATTTGCTTGTTTTGCGCCCAGTCGAGAATGGTTGAACACACCGCCGCCGACTGGGAAACAAAAGCCAGGCTGCCGCTGCTTGCGACCGTATGAGAAAAACTGGCGTTGAGGCCGAGATGGGGAATAAGCAGTCCCAGGCAATTGGGACCGAGCAGGGAAACGCCGGCCTTACGGGCGGTTTCCAGCAGCGCGCTTTTGTGCTCCGCCGACAGCCCCGCGGCGATCACTATGGCATGGCGACAGCCTTTTTGCCCGAGTTCGATTATGATGTAGTCGAGCAGCGCCCGGTTACAACAGATCACCGCAAGATCCGGGCTTTGCGGCAGGCTGTCTATATCCGGGTATGCCAGCACGCCATGCACCGCCTGGTATTTCGGGGTGACCGGCATGATGGGGCCCTTAAATCCGCCCTGCAGCAGGTTACGCATCACTATATAACCGGCCCGCCCCGGGTTGTTGGAGGCGCCGACAACGGCCACCGAGGCGGGGTTAAAAAACTGGCTGATGCGTTTGACGCTCATGGACTGTCCTTGGCAAGGGGTAATAACGGTTAATTTAACCCTATTGGGCGAATATTTCGAGTTATGAAAGACCCGAAAGCATGCGTTCAGACAAACAAGGCTAAAATA
>JBNKEN010000404.1:0-4573 GCA_050288805.1 Pseudoalteromonas sp. | reverse complement strand
ACTTTCCTTGAGTTCCTCGAAGGGAAAAAGCTACCGGCAGTTGCTATGCTAGAAGAGCGCGCTAAGTAAGCGCCCCCGGTTTTTTCACGGGGCGGGGTTCTCTCACTCTCAACCCGCTCCGGTGAAACGGAAAACCATGGTTTTCCAGGAAGATAGGCTTCCTAAACAGTTTAATTATCCGTTCAAAATCAGGTGCTCCAGAGCCCCTAAAATTGGAGAAAAGCAAGATGGCTTTAATCAGTATGCGTCAACTACTCGACCACGCGGCCGAGTTTGGTTACGGCGTCCCGGCATTCAACGTGAACAACCAGGAACAAATGCGCGCGATCATGGAAGCGGCAGACCGCACCAACAGTCCGGTCATCGTGCAGGGTTCTGCAGGCGCCCGTCAGTACGCTGGCGCGCCATTTATCCGCCACATGATTTTAGCCGCTATCGAAGAATGGCCGCATATCCCGGTTGTAATGCATCAGGATCACGGTACTTCTCCGGCGGTATGCCAACGCTCGATCCAACTGGGTTTCTCTTCGGTCATGATGGATGGCTCTCTGATGGATGACGGTAAAACGCCTTCCAGCTACGAATACAATGTCGACGTAACACGCCGCACCGTTGAAATGGCGCATGCATGCGGTGTCTCGGTTGAGGGCGAGCTGGGCGTACTGGGTTCGCTTGAAACCGGTGAAGCCGGTGAAGAAGACGGTATCGGCGCAGAAGGCAAACTGAGCGCAGATCAATTGCTGACGGATCCGGAAGAAGCGGCTGATTTCGTTAAGAAAACCCAGGTTGATGCGCTGGCTATCGCGTGTGGTACTTCTCACGGGGCCTATAAGTTTACCCGTCCGCCGACGGGCGACATTCTGGCCATCGATCGCATCAAGGAGATCCACGCACGGATCCCGAATACCCACCTGGTTATGCACGGTTCTTCATCGGTTCCTCAGGAATGGCTGGCAGTGATCAACGAGTTCGGCGGTGAGATCCCCGAAACCTACGGTGTGCCGGTTGAGCAGATCGTTGAAGGGATCAAGCACGGTGTGCGTAAGGTAAACATCGACACGGATCTGCGTCTGGCTTCGACCGGTGCAATCCGTCGCCACCTGGCCCTGAACCCGTCTAACTTCGACCCGCGTAAGTTCCTGGCCGAGGCAACCAAGGCCATGACGGAAATCTGTGTGGCACGCTACGAGGCGTTCGGCACCGCAGGGCAGGCGTCTAAGATCAAGCCGATTTCACTGGACGACATGCACCTGAAATACCTGTCCGGTGAATTGGATCCGCGTATCCTGTAAATTCCTTGTGCGGGCCTCGGCTCGCAAACTATAAGAACAAAGCCCGGCGCTCTCGCTCGGGCTTTTTTGTCTCTATTGAGGCGCTCTTATCCCTCCGGGATCAGGATCCTACCAAGCAGTATTCGGTTTGGGCGATCCGGGATCGGATTTTAACTAACATACGAGGTCGGCGGATCAGGATCTTATCAAGATCAACCCGCATGGCTCCCTGTTCTGTCTGTTCTTTGTACAAAATTTGCGATTCTGCCGTTCAAAGATCAACCGCTTAGGCGCGAAGCTTGGTATAAAATTGATCCGGGATCTGCTCTTGCTGGTAAGATCCTGATCCCTGAATGTGCGAGCTGGTAAGAAAACGATCCGTCACTCCGGCTAAAAAGTTTTCAGATATTTCCAAGGTTTTTCAATCTCCTTGGGAAAGGAAGAAAATTTATCCTTGGTGATCGTTCTGGCTAGCCTTGACCGGTTACTTTTTTTAACCAATCTTTAAAGTGCTTGGGATGATTTTAATAGTACTAAAAAAGTTCCCTTCGAAAGTTCATTTTTATTCTTCGGTTCAGGCAAGGAAATCACATGAAATCGCGCGCTTTTAAGGCTCTTGCTCTCTTGCTGTCTGGCTTTCAAACTCATGCCTGGGCTGCCGATGTCGTGGCAGAGAAGCGCGAAATAGCAAGTGCCGAGGTTTCTTCAGCAATCCCCCTTGTTACGGAAGATAACCTGTTTGAGATCCGCGCAGAGCAGATGCTGCCGGAACAACCTCAGCAACAGGCTTTGCTGTTGCATCTCAATCAGGGTATGGAAGCCCTGTTCCATGAAGATAACCATCTTGGCGACACGGTTTCCTACCATACGCCCGGTTTCGGGCAGCTGGATTTTGTGATCAGTTATCTGGCACCAACCGAAATGGATAACAATCGACTGGCGGTACAGGGTAGTGTCGGGCCGTTGAGCCTTGGCGCGACCTACATTAAGGAATCCGGCGGCGATTTTTCCGTGCGCGAGCAAGGCTATGCGCTGCGTGCCGGTTATCAGATCAGCGACTACAAGATTCTCGCCCAGTACCAGAACCAGGATGCCAACCTGGGCTATTACCGCCAGGAGGTCAATGCGGCTGGCCTTGGCGTCGAGCACAGTTTTTCCTCCCAGGCGCGGTTGGCCGTTTGGTACAGCCAACGTGAATTCCAACAGGCTCCCTCCCAACAGCAGGTTTCCTTCAGCGTTCGCTACGATTTCTGAATCTATTCGGCATCAGCCAGGTCCGAATATGGCGGGTTATAGGAAGTCGGGTTACACTTTCATAAAAATGTCATATTTGGCCTTAATAATGGGACCAGTTCGATAACCTAAGAGAATTACAGGAATGTCACGTAAAGTACTTGTAGTGGACGATGAAGCGCCCATCCGTGAAATGCTGGTATTTGTTCTGGAGCAAAATGGATTTCAGGCAATCGAGGCGGAAGATTATGACTCTGCCGTAGCCGCTATGGTCGAGCCGTACCCGGATATGATTCTGCTGGACTGGATGTTGCCGGGCGGCAGCGGGATCCAGCTGGCGAAAAAATTTAAGCAAAGCGAATACACTCGCCAGATCCCCATTATTATGCTGACGGCTCGGGGTGAAGAAGAAGACAAGGTGCGCGGACTGGAAGTCGGCGCCGACGATTACGTGACCAAGCCGTTTTCACCTAAAGAACTGATGGCTCGTATCAAGGCGGTGATCCGCCGTGTGGCGCCAACCTCCCTGGAAGAAGCCATCGAGGTGCACGGTCTGCGTCTGGATCCCATTTCACACCGCGTCACTTCGGCCGGAACCGAACTGGACATGGGGCCCACCGAATTCCGTTTGCTGCACTTTTTTATGACGCATCCGGAGCGGGTCTACAGTCGTGAACAGTTGCTGGATCATGTCTGGGGAACCAACGTTTATGTTGAAGACAGAACGGTTGATGTGCATATTCGTCGCCTGCGCAAGGCCATTGCGCCCAAGGGGCATGATCGTTTAGTGCAAACTGTACGTGGCGCCGGATACAGGTTTTCGAGTAAACTCTGATTTCTCACCTGCTTCCGCCGACGGAAGGGGTTAAAGAACGAAAACACGGCCTGGGCGTGTGCCGCTGGTCGTACACACAAGAGTAGATTTATGTATCGAGTGGTTAATAAGCAAACCCTGGTTAAACGCCTGTTTGTTTATTTCTTGCCTTTGTTGTTGATTGGCGTGCTGGTAGGCGCGCCTTTTTTGCTTATGTTTCTCGGTGCCGCAGCCTTATTATTCTGGCACTATCGTCAATTGTACCGACTCAGCGACTGGCTGATAAACCAGCGCAGCTTCAATCCGCCGGAAGGCCAGGGCGCCTGGGAGCAAGTGTTTGAAGGCATTTACCAGCTGCAACACAGAAACCGGAAGAAACGCAATGAGCTGGCGGATCTGATCCGGCGCTTTCGCGAAGGGGCCGAAGCGGTGCCCGACGCAGTGATCGTCCTGCAAAACGATCTCAGTATCGTGTGGTGTAACCAGATGGCCCTGCGCGTTCTGGGTTTGCAATGGCCGGCGGATCACGGGCAAAGGCTCGACAACCTGATCCGTCATCCGAAATTTTCCCGCTATATGCAGGTGCGCGAATTGGCCGAGCCGTTGGAACTGGAAATCGGCCATAGCGGCGACCAGGTGCTTGAATTCAGGGTCATGCCCTATGCCAAATCGCAGTTGATGGTGGTGGTCAGGGATGTCACCCGGCTGAAGCAGCTGGAACAGATGCGTAAAGACTTTGTGGCCAACGTATCGCATGAGCTGAGAACCCCGTTGACCGTGGTCACAGGGTATCTGGAAATGATGGATGCGGAGAATATGCCGCCGCCGGCAATGTGGGAAAAAGCCCATGGCACCATGATAGAGCAGTGCAAGCGGATGGATGCCTTGGTTAACCAGTTGCTGTCCCTGTCGCGTATCGAGGGCGCCAGAAAGCAAGACAACGACAAGCCGGTGGACGTGCCCGCCATGTTGCGGCTGGTGAAAACCGAGGCGGATTCCTTGAACCAGGACAAACACCATACCATAGAGCTGGAAATCGACGACTCGCTGGATGTGGTCGGCGCCGCCGACGAGCTGCGCTCCGCGTTCTCCAACCTGGTGTTCAATGCGGTGCATTATACCAAACCGGGCGGCCATATTCGGATCGTCTGGCGCGGAGATGACAAGGGCGCGCATTTTGCCGTTTACGACAACGGCGACGGTATTGCCCCGGAACATATTCATCGCCTGACCGAGCGTTTTTATCGTGTCGACA
>JBNKEN010000403.1:0-2399 GCA_050288805.1 Pseudoalteromonas sp. | reverse complement strand
CGGCGTCGACGCCGTAATACCGCGTTGTACCGACTACTTGATCGGTGCTTTTCGCACGCACCGCATAGGCGATGTTGCCCGCTTTCGCACCGTTGATCGCCGCTTTCACATACGCCGACATGTGTTCAGGTGGCGGCACATTCGCATAGCCTATTTTCCACAACTCGCCGTCTTTCACCGCGTCAATCAGCTCATCGGTGTGATCTTCGGTCAGGGGGACGAGGGTGACATGTTGTCCTTCCAGTGTTTCATTTTTTATCCATAAACCGCTGTCCATGTTCACGCCTCACTTCCGATGATATGAAATAATTTTTATTATTTTACAATCAACTACAGAGATTTGCGATACAGAAATCCGACATTTTTTTTGATTCGGGGAAGTCCAAACGCTGCCTCTGGGCGCCTGGCGGATCAGTGCCAGCGAATGGGGTCGAAACGATAATACCGGGTCAGCAGCTCGTACATCTTCGGGTCTTGCAGCCTGAGGGCGGCGGGTTTTTCGATAAAGGTTTCGGTCAGCACGGCAAAAAACTCCGCCTCATTGGTAGCACCGTAGCTGTGGATGGCATTCGGCATATGGTAGGCGACATGGGTCCTTAGCTGATTGAACGCCAGCCCCAACACCTGCCCCCACTCCTTGTAAGCCTCGGGGTTGGGTAACAAGGGGGTTCCGGTGGTCGCGCCGGTTTCCTGATCGAGCTGATGGGCGAACTCGTGAAACACCAGATTGTGACCGTCGCCGGGCAGGCGGTTGCCTTCGAGTACGTCATGCCAGCTCAGTACCAGGGTGCCGCCGGGCCAGGATTCCCCCTGACGCACAACCTGATGGTAACTCACCAGTCCGGCGCCGTCGCGGGCGGTTTCGGGGGCATAATAGGCGCTCGGGTAAAGCAGTATTTCTTTCACGTTGCGATACAGCGGCCAGGGTTTGTTGAGCACCAACAGGCACGCATCGGCGGCAACCAGCAGCTTCATGGGGTCGGTAATGCGAAGGCCGTCACAACCGAGAAAGCGCTTTTCGCCGAGAAACCAGACTATTTGCCGCTCAAGCCGGGCCCGCTCCGCATCGGTCATTTTTCGGTAAACGGGCATATAGCGAAGCAGAAAATCCCGCTCGCTGCTGCCGAGCGCCTGATCCCGATATTTGCGCTGCCAATACAGATTGCACAGCGCATCCCAGCGCCAGTAGGCGACGATAAACAAAATCAGCGCAGTGATTAATAAGGCATTCAACATTAGCCAATCCTAAATTTATACTTACCTGTTTAATATGACCGGAAATCAGAAAATTCAATCGCGCTTTTTGCTACACTGGCGCAAAAGTTTGTAACCAGTCCACTCATGTCGCTACCCATAGATTCGATAAAACCCGATGTGCTTAAGGCGCTTGCCGAAAATCACCTTATCGTCGCCGCCGAAACCGGCTCGGGAAAATCCACCCGCCTGCCGCTGTGGGCGAGAGAATTCGGCCGCGTGCTGGTGATTGAACCGAGGCGTATTGCCTGCACCTCACTGGCCGAATACCTGGCCGAACAGCAATCAAGCGTCCTTGGCGAAAAGGTCGGCTATGCAATCCGTTTCGAAGGGCAGTTTAACGACAATACCGAGGTGGTGTTCGTCACGCCCGGGGTGGCCCTGCGCTGGCTGTTTGAAACCGGGCTTGATGAGTTTCAGGTGGTGATCCTAGATGAGTTTCACGAGCGTCGCTGGGACACCGATCTGCTTTTGGCGCTTCTGAAAAAGCGCGCTAACCATCGCCTGCTGTTGACCTCGGCGACCCTGAACGCCTCTGCGCTGGCCTGCTATGTCGGCGCCGATATTCTCGAGGCCGAGGGACGCAGGTTTCAAGTTGAAGAGGTGTTTCTCGGCGATGATCAACGAGCCATGCCCGACAAGCACGACCTCCCGGCCCGTGTCTATGCCGCCTGTGAGCAGGCACTGGCGACGGACGACGGCGATGTGTTGGTGTTTCTGCCCGGCAAGGGAGAGATCAACACCTGCGCCGAGCGGCTGACCGACCTCGGTGTGCTGGTGGTGCGTCTTTATGGCGGCGCCAGCAAACAGCAACAGCAACTGGCACTCTGCACGCAGAGCCAAAGGCGCATCATACTGGCCACCAATGTGGCGGAAACCTCGCTCACCATCCCCAACGTTACCTGCGTTGTCGACAGCGGCCTGGAACGGCGTACGCATTTACGCGGCGGACGCACCGTGCTGGGTCTTGCGCCCATCGCGCGGGATGCCGCGAAACAGCGACTCGGCCGTGCCGGACGCGTTCGCCCCGGCCTGTGCATTCGCCTCTACGGCGAGCATGCGCCCCTTGATGCGGTGACCGAACCGGAGATCCGCCGCGAACAATTGAACGAACTGGTGCTCGCCGCCGGTTGCGCAGACGAGGG
>JBNKEN010000402.1:0-2852 GCA_050288805.1 Pseudoalteromonas sp. | reverse complement strand
CGGCCGGCGAGATATTCACCCTTGTTGAGACGTTGCCAGCCCTCGGTATACTCGCGGCTTTGTACCAATTCCGGTTGGCAAAAAATGCGATGGTGTTGCCCTTTTACGTCTTCAAGCCGGTAACCCACGGCACGCAGAAAGATGTCATTGGCATCCAATATGGTGCCGTCCGGTTCAAACTCGATCACCGCCATGGAGCGGCGTATGGCTGAGATCAGGTTTTCATTCTGCCGCGATGCTTCTATGGTCCGGGTCAGATTCTTCGCAAAAATATCAAAGTGAGAAAATCCCCCCTCGGCGTCAAAAACAGGCTGAAAGGTGCCGCGCAGCCACACTGTTTGATCCCCGCGAGCAAGCTCAACCGCACCAACCCAAAGCTCTTTATGCTCAATAGCCTGGCACATGTCCCGATAGTGCGCCGTGTTTCTGGCCTCCTTTGGCACCAGCTGCGCGAGGGGACGAGTTTTTACCGCGTCGCCTGTCAGTTCAGTTTCCGATTCAAACAGTGCATTAACATCAGTAACGCACCCCTTCGGGTCGAGACGCAGGTAGATCATCTCGGCGCGCAAGCTGTTTAACATTTGTTCAAAGCTTAGAATGCGTTTTCTGGCACTCTCTAATTCAGACTTCAGTTTTTTGTTGAACATAAACCTTAACCCTGCCAGACGGTGGCACCTTATTGCAGATATTCTGCCCGCTAGCGGCACGAGAGAGAAAAACCCCTTCACGACCGATTTAAGCCAGGTTCATCGATACTCTAAGGTGACAATGCCTAACGAATAGAAGAGATATTTTCGAATGAGTGTCGTTTATACGCACAAGGGCGGCCATGGGATCACATACAGCCCCTGAGCCTCGATTTTTCTGCGGGCATTTTATCCTGACAGAGGCTATGCGATAATCCTCGCAAGAAAACAAACGCCGTCAGGCAAATAAAGGGATCCCGCGAAGCAATGGCCGACCAACTCGATGCGAACCAAGCCACCATCTACTGGCACGATTACGAAACCTGGGGCGCCAGCCCGCAAAAGGACAGGCCGAGCCAGTTTGCCGGTATCCGCACCGATCTCGATCTCAATATTATCGGCGAGCCGCTGATCGAATATTGCAAACCGGCGCCGGATTACCTGCCCCAGCCAGAGGCGTGCCTTATCACCGGCATCACCCCGCAACTGGCGTTGCAAAAGGGCCTCATCGAGGCCGACTTTATGGCCAGGATCCATGCCGAATTCAGCCGACCCAACACCTGCGTGGCCGGTTACAACAGCATCCGCTTCGACGACGAGGTAACCCGCTACGGCCTGTACCGCAACTTCTACGATCCCTATGCCAGAGAATGGCAAAACGGCAACAGCCGCTGGGATATCATCGACCTGGTGCGCGCCTGCTACGCCCTGCGCCCGGAGGGGATCAACTGGCCGCAAAAGGAAGACGGCAGCCCCTCGTTCAGGCTGGAACACCTGACCGTCGCCAACGGCATCAGCCACGAGGCGGCGCACGACGCATTGAGCGATGTCACCGCCACCATAGCGCTGGCAAAACTCATCAAGGAAAAGCAGCCCAAGCTGTATCATTTCTTCTTCGGGCTGCGCGGCAAAAAGGCGCTCTCGGAACTGGTCGATGTCTACAACATGACGCCGCTGGTGCATACCTCGTCGCGCATACCCGCAACCCAGGGCTGCACCACCTGGATAGCCCCCATGAGCTTTCACCCGGTCAACAAAAACGCCGTGGTGACCTTTAACCTGACCCAGGATCCGGCGCCGCTGCTTGAACTCAGCGTCGAAGAAATTCGCGAACGCCTGTACACCAAACGCAGCGAGCTCGGCGAGCATGAAGCGCCCATCGGCCTCAAGCTGGTTCACCTCAACAAGTGCCCCATTCTTGCCCCGGCCAAAACCCTGCTGCCTGAGAACGCCGCCCGTCTCGGCATCGACCGCGAAGCCTGCCTGAAAAACCTGGCGTTTTTAAAGGCCCATCCGGCACTTCGGGAAAAGGTCGCCGAGGTGTTCAACGACCAAGGTGATTTTTCCGCCACCACCAATCCGGACTACCAGCTCTACAACGGCTTTATCAGCAACGGCGATCGCCACAAGCTCGACATCGTCCGCGCGGCAGACCCCTTGGCGCTCGGCACCCTGGCCCTTGATTTCGAAGACAAGAAATTCGACACCCTGCTGTTTCGTTACCGCGCCCGCAACTGGCCGCACACCCTGTCGCCGCAGGAACTCGACAAATGGCGCAAGTACTGCCAGAACAAGCTGATGAACGGCGAAGACAGCCCGTCGATCACCGCCCAGGACTTTATGCTGACGCTGGAAAACCTGGTCCATGAAAACGAGGGCAACGAGCGCAATATGCAGATCCTAAAGGCCCTGTATCATTACGCGCAAAGTTTGTAGGACCAGCATAGAAATACACATTGGCATCGGCGCACCGAGCGTTGAAGACGCTGACAAAATAAAAAGTCCCCAACTGGTATGGGGACTTTTTATTTGCGTTCGAGGCCGGGAAGTTGGATTAAGCTAAAAATGACCAACGCCGCAAGCAAAGGCGCGCGTTAGCGCGCCCAGCCCGCAGGGCGATTTTGCCTTGCCTTGTTATATGCTTACTGGCACCAGAGTACATGCCCCAGCCCAACAGCACACAATAATGTAATAACTGAAAAAATACCCAACAGCATTGTAAGTACGCCCAACTCAGGTGAAACCTGTAAACCTAGCTGGTCTCTGATGCTGAATGAGCGCCAGCCAAGCGTAAGACGTCCATTATTGATGCGCTTGTTAGTTGCCAATTACTGCATTCTGTAAAATCAATACTTGTTTCTTGCGCCAAAAAGGGAAAAACAACAA
>JBNKEN010000401.1:0-25164 GCA_050288805.1 Pseudoalteromonas sp. | reverse complement strand
CGATAATTTCAGCGTACAGGATATTCAGCGCGCCGTGGTAATAACCGATAAGAAGGCCAAACTGGAAGTATCCGGCAATATGACCATAGAAACCCTGCGGGAATATGCCCAGGCCGGCGTTGATTTTATTTCCAGCGGAGCGTTAACCAAGCACGTAAAAGCCATCGATCTATCCATGCGTTTTAACTAATCACAAAAACAAAACCCAATCCCTTTAGGTGGTATGAAGAAACTCCATACCACCCTAAACATTAACTCAAACTTAACAAAAACAAATTCAAAAAACGTTCTTCAGTCACCACCCAAAACACCTCTCAACCCCAGCAAAACCAATACATTATAACCAGTTTTAAGATACAAAAACGCAATAACAGAACAATTGTTAAACATTGTTAAAAAATTTCTACCCAAATCAAAAAACCCGTGCTAGCATCTAACTTAAATGGATTAGACAGCAACCGCTTTACCAACCCAAAAGTACCAAATTTGCAAGATGAGTACTTGGGTCAGGAAATAAATTTGCAATTCGCCGGTTAGTTAGCCAACTTATTATTGTTGACTATACTAAAGTGCAGGAAGTACTTAGCAATAGCACACGGAGCAGATGGGACTACCCGTCGCTTATTGTTATCAGGCTAATCAGGAATCAACCTTAACTTTGCCCAATACATCCTTTAGGAGAGGAAAATGGAAAAGATGACTCAACAAAAGCAACAGGGTTTCACCCTAATAGAATTGATGATCGTGGTCGCGATCATCGGTATTCTGGCTGCCATCGCGTTGCCTGCGTACCAGGATTATACGGCTCGCGCTAAGGTGTCCGAAGGTATTGTTCAAGCCTCGGGAGCCAAAGCAACCGTAGGTGAGAATTTCGCCTCCGGCGTCACAAACCTGTGTCAAGGCGTGAGTGTGGGAGCCCTGGGTAGTTCCACTCTAACTTGTGCCTCAGGAACTGGTGCGTTAACAGTTGTTGTTGCCACTGGTATTTCATCTGTGGGAACTGGTGGTAACGTAACTCTGCTTCTGACTCCAACTTCAGGTGCAACAGGTGTCGATTGGGCCTGTTCAACTACCGCAGATCCAAAGTACGTTCCAGCTGAATGTCGTGGTACTTGATACCTGACTCAAACCCGAATGGGAGCAGCCCCCCTGCTCCCTGTCCCATTTGCATTCCCTACCAAAAAAATAACAAGAATAAACTAAATGAACGAGCCAGAAGCCTTTTTGTTAAACAACAAAAACATTTTTATGATCTTTCTTGTTACGTTTCTGTGCCTAGTTCCGTTTTTTTCATCACTGAACACGTATGACTTCAAACGCTTTATTGAAGTGCTTTTCATCAGTGGGGTTGTGCTTTATTCAGTGTACAACCGACAAGGTCTGAGTATTCCGGAAAAATTCGCTCCCGCATTGTCAATTTGTTTTTTACTCGGTCTTCTTTCAGCGGTATCAAGTAAAAATGAAGAACTGGCAATCCTTAGTCTACTGCATACAACCTTTCTGACACTGTATTTTCTATTAATCCTGAGTTCGGAAAAAACCACCGTTATATTAAATTCTCTGCTTAAAATCATCTTTATAATGACTTTGAGCATTTATTCTATTTGTTTTCTTAACACCTTAATTTCACTGTATTTAGGTGACAAGCTAGCAGCAAACGGTATCTACTACGGTTTTGCTAACATCAGATACCTAAATCAGTTTCAAACTATCACACTGCCCCTTCTGGCTTATTTTTCGCTAAACGAGCAGCTAAAAAGACTCTCTTTGTTTTTAATTTGTTTTGCCGTATTTTTGATGCTTGTTGGAGGAGCCAGAGCCAGTATTCTGCTTTGGTTTGCCTCCTTAGGTATTTTATTCTCATTCGCAAAAAGCAGACATCTCGCAATAAATTCCTTGATTGCAAGCATCATAGGAATCACCCTGTATTACTGTGCTTACACATGGTCAAGTGGAACCGATTTCACCCCCTTTAGATACACCTCCACCGGCAGAGTTTTGTTGTGGATATCCACCCTCCAAAATTTGGAGTGGAGCAACCTGTTATGGGGTCTGGGGCCCGGCACGTTTGAATCCTCCATTACTGAAAACAGGCCGAGCCATCCACACAACGTGATCATTCAAATAATTTATGGATGGGGGGGAGCTGTGGCACTGATTTTTTCTATTTTTGCTCTGACAACGCTTTATTTTTTCTATCGGGCTCTAAGGAAAAAACAGGTTACGCTTTCCATCCTCATAGTCTTTACAAGCTGGCTAAACGGCATGCTCTACTCCCTGGTGTCAGGCATTTTCGTGACACCTACGGCTCAATTGCTAATCATCATTATTTGGGCTCTGTTGATAAACATGCTGACCAGAGAACACGCCGCTTCGTTCAAGATTAAACGGAAAACATGTTTAATTGTATTGCTTCCACTTATCGCCATGTATTATTTCTATAACATGTTGAACTACAACTGCTATGCTCAGAAAGAGTCAAAACAAATCATCCCCGGGTATTGGTCTGATGGATTAGCTAGATGTTCTTAAAACTGAATGATACCGTTGAGCTGGAATGAGCCGGAAATAATTCAATCTATGAAACAGAGAACATATCTTCATGTATTATGTGGGAATGATTAGCAAGAAACGCTCTTCAAACAACAAAGTGAAGCAGCCGAAAATTTATAAATTTGGGGGAGTATAGGTAGATGATAGTGATGCACCCTGTTACCTAAAATGGTTATATATACTAGATTACTACTGGTGTTCATGGCACAAAGAGAAGTTCCAGACCTGCCATTTTATTTAACATATTTTATAAGATCCGGTACTGGTAGCTTAGACATCATAGAATAAGTTGAGAGCCGCGAAAGAGAATAATGCAAACTAATACTCCATTGATTAGACGACTGGACCTGTTAGGAATTCTGGACTTAAAGAGTCTGGATGAAGCAAGTACAAGCGACGTTCACTCTGCCGCAGAGCTTATTTGTAAGGTCGCTAACCTTTCTGCCGCCGATTTACAAAAAAGAGCTGGTGCACTATTTAATACACCTCAATTAGATTTAGAAGACTTCGATAAGTCACTGTTACCCGATGAAGAATATCTGAACGAAAAGCTAATCAGAAAACACCATATTCTTCCCATCGCGCGCAAGGGTAAAATGCTCTATGTTGCCACCACGGATCCCACCGATTTTAACGCGTTTGAAGATTACGAGTTCAATACCGGGATGCAGACCGAGCCCGTGGTGGTACGATATGACCTGCTGGATAAATTAATCGACACGGTCTTTGACAGCGCCTCGGAAATCAAGCTCACCGATGACCAGCTACAGGAGCTGAGCGGCGTAGAGACTGACGCAGACAGCAGCAAAAAAAGCATGTCTACCGACGTCAACGCCAAGGACGAAGATGCACCCATTATCGTTTATATCAATAAGATATTAATGGACGCCATAAAACGCGGCGCGTCGGATCTTCACTTTGAACCCTATGAGCACAAATACCGAATTCGTTTTCGCGTCGACGGCGTACTGCACGAAATCGCCGCCCCTCCCATTTCGTTGGAGAGTCGCATTGCTGCCCGTATCAAGGTTATGTCTCACCTCGATCTGGCGGAAAAGCGCAAACCCCAGGACGGCCGTATCAAATTAAAGATCAATGCGAAGAAAAGCATCGATTTTCGTGTCAGCACCCTGCCCACCCTGTGGGGGGAAAAAATCGTAATGCGTATTCTCGATTCTTCCAGCGCCATGCTAGGGATCGACGTGCTCGGCTATGAGCCGGAACAAAAAGAGCTTTATCTCAATGCACTGGCGCAGCCGCAAGGCATGATACTGGTAACCGGTCCCACAGGTTCGGGTAAAACGGTGTCACTCTATACAGGCCTGAATATCCTCAATACCACGGAGCGCAATATCTCGACCGCGGAAGACCCGGTTGAAATCAACCTGGAAGGGATCAACCAGGTGCAAATCAGCGCGAGAGCTGACATGACCTTCGCCAATGCGCTGAGGGCCTTTCTGCGTCAGGATCCGGACGTGGTCATGGTGGGGGAAATCCGGGATCTGGAAACGGCGGAAATTGCCATCAAGGCGGCCCAGACCGGTCACCTGGTGCTATCAACCCTGCACACCAATTCGGCACCGGAAACCCTGACCCGTCTGATGAATATGGGTGTGCCATCGTATAATATCGCCAGCTCCGTGAGTCTTATCATCGCTCAGCGGCTGGCCCGGCGTCTGTGCCCGCACTGTAAAGAACCGGAAATGCTGCCGGAAGAAGAACTGCAAAATCTGGGATTTAGGCAGGCGGAGTTAAATGAGCTAAAGTTATACAAAGCAGCGGGTTGCGATAAATGCACCGACGGCTATAAGGGACGAGTAGGTATTTATGAAGTAATGCCAATTTCCGGCAAGATAGCGGAAATCATTATGCGGGGCGGTAATTCACTGGAGATAGCGGAAGCGGCCGAAAAGGAAGGTGTCAATAACCTGCGCCGTTCCGGGCTGAAAAAAGCCGCCCAGGGCATTACCAGCCTGACCGAGATAAACCGGGTAACCAATTACTAGTCGTGTAGGACCAAATACTTACCGGCATTCAAGCCTGAATAACGGAACCTGAAATTATGGCGAAAGCAAAAAAAGGCAGTAAAGAGCTAGATACATATCAATGGGTGGGTGTCAGCAGCCGCGGTAAGCGCCTGGAAGGCGAAATGAACGGCGACAGCATCGCCCTGGTCAAGGCTCAACTGCGCAAGCAGGGGATCACCCCTTCCAAGGTAAAGCGTAAGCCCAAGCCACTTTTCGGCGGTGGCCAGCAAAAGATAACAGCAAAGGACATATCCGTTATCACCCGTCAGCTGGCGACCATGCTGCTCGCCGGGGTGCCGCTGATTCAGTCCATCGACATGATTGGTTCGGGCTCAGAAAACAAAAGTATCAAAAGACTGATGACGGAAATCGGTGACGAGGTAAAATCGGGACAACCCCTGTCGTCGGCCCTACGCCGTCACCCCAGGTATTTCGACGATCTCTATTGCGACCTGGTGCAATCCGGTGAGCAATCCGGTGCCCTGGATCGTATCTTTGATCGCGTCGCCCTTTACAAGGAAAAGGCAGAAGCGCTGAAATCCAAAATCAAAAAAGCCTTGTTCTACCCCATAGCGGTTATACTTGTTGCGGTTATCGTAACCTCCATCCTGTTGATTTTCGTGGTGCCACAATTTAAGGAAATCTTTGAGGGGTTCGGCGCCGAACTGCCGGCCTTTACGCAAATGGTCATCGGTATTTCCGAGTTTCTGCAGGCCAACTGGTGGCTCGCTCTTATCATCATTTTCGGCGCCGGCTATGCCTTTAAGGAAGCCCATCTGCGCAGCAAGGAGCTGCGCGACAATACGGACAAGGCCATTTTGAAACTACCAATTATCGGCATGATACTCAATAAGGCGGCAGTGGCCCGTTATGCCCGAACCCTGTCGACTACCTTTGCCGCCGGGGTTCCCTTGGTGGATGCACTGGATTCGGCGGCGGGCGCTTCCGGTAACGCGGTATATCGCGATGCGATATTGGAGATCAAACAGGAAGTCAGTTCGGGTAACCCGATGAACTGGGCGATGCGCAATACCAATATCTTTCCGGACATGGTGATCCAAATGGTCGCCATCGGCGAGGAATCGGGTTCACTGGACAGCATGCTGGCGAAAGTCGCGTCTATTTATGAGCAGGAAGTTGATGACGCCGTAGACGGCTTGTCGAGCCTGCTTGAGCCATTGATCATGGCCGTACTCGGTGTTCTGGTGGGTGGTTTGATCATCGCCATGTACTTACCTATCTTCCAGTTGGGAGCTGTTGTATAAAAATGATGCACGATGTAGTTGTACTGATGCACGATAAAATATGGTTTTTCTTGCTCACGGTCGGGCTGGTCGGCCTGGCCGTAGGCAGTTTTCTCAATGTGGTGATCTATCGCTTACCTAAGATGATGCACAAAGAGTGGCAAAGCGAATGCCGGATTTTGCTGGGTGATGAGCTGAAAAAGGACGCGCATCCGGAACCGCAAAAACGCTTTAACCTTGTCACCCCGGCCTCCACCTGTCCTAAGTGCAAAAACAAAATCAAACCCTGGCATAATATTCCCGTTATCAGCTGGTTGCTGCTAAAAGGGCGATGCGCCTATTGCGATGCAAAGATCTCGGTTCGCTATCCGCTGATAGAATTCATGACAGCCCTGTTGAGCCTGGCCGTCGCCTGGCATTTCGGTGTCACGGAACTGACGCCCTCTACCTGGTCGTTACCTGGGCGCTTATTGCGCTGACCTTTATCGATATAGACCATATGCTGCTGCCGGACCAGCTGACACTTCCCTTGGTGTGGCTGGCCCTGGTTGCTTCCGTAATGGGATTCAGCATTGCTCCCGCCGATGCCATTATCGGGGCTGCCACGGGATACCTGAGCCTTTGGAGCGTATTTTGGCTGTTTAAGCTGACAACCGGCAAGGAAGGCATGGGGTACGGCGATTTCAAACTGTTGGCCGTCTTTGGCGCCCTGCTCGGCTGGCAAAACATCCTGACCATTATCCTGATGTCCAGTGTGGTTGGCGCGGTTATCGGCATCATGCAGTTAAGCATTCAAGGCAAGGATAAGGCAACCCCCATCCCGTTTGGCCCCTATCTCGCCATTGCGGGCTGGATAACCATGCTCTGGGGTGATGAAATTCGCCACGCCTATTTGAGCATGATGGCTCTCTGATGGCCAACTGGATACTCGGACTGACCGGTGGCATAGGAGCGGGAAAATCCACCGTCAGCGCCATGTTCAAAAACTTAGGCGTCGACGTGGTGGATGCGGATATCATCGCCCGAGAGGTCGTCGCCAAGGATTCTGACGGGCTTGCCGCCATTGCGACGCACTTCGGCAACGATATACTGTTGCCGGACGGCAACCTTAATCGTCCGGCCCTGCGTGAGCATATCTTCGCAAACCCCACGGAAAAAGCCTGGCTCAATGCCCTGCTTCATCCGATGATCCGGGAAATAACCTTGCGAAGGCTGGCCGAAACTCAGAGCACCTATGCCATCCTGGAAGCCCCCTTGTTGTTTGAAAACAACTTGGATAAATACTGCCAACATACGCTGTTGATTGATGTTCCCGAGGATGTCCAATTGGCACGCACAACCCGTCGCGACGGAGTCAATGAAGCACAGGTAAAGGCAATTATAGCGGCACAAATGCCACGCTCAGAAAAACGCGCCAAGGCAGACGATATAGTGGAAAACGGCGGCTCCCCCGAGGCCCTGCAAGAAATCATAAAAACCTTACATTTAAAATATTTGCAGCTCGCTAAGGTTGCAATCTAGCTAATTTGAGCAACACTTAGGCTATCAGGGAAGCCAAAGTGTTGCTATGAATATCAACTCTCCATTATTACGAAAATTCGTCACCCTGGGCCGGGTCAATGCGGAGTCCGTCAGGGCCAATCAGCATAACTGCCAGTCGGTCGCCGAGCTCATCACCCGATGCAGCGAAATCGACAGCAAACAGCTGGTCAATATGTGTATCGAGCTGTTCAGGGTTCCCTATTTTGACCTGCAAAGTTTCGACATAAAGCAGATAAATCAGGCTTACGTTAAAGAAACCCTGATCCGTCGTCATGGCATACTCCCCCTGATCCACAAGGGCAACAAGCTCTATATCGCGGTTTCCGATCCGACAGACTACGACGCATTTGAAAACTTTGAGTTCAGCACCGGGATGCACTGTGAAATCGTGGTGGTAGATCACACAGTGCTGGAACAGAAAATTGAACAGTTGTTCGACGCCTCCAATGAACTCAATTTTTCCCAGGATGAATTGATCGAGTTCAGCGGCATCGATGTTCTGCAGGGCAACGAACAAAACGAAGATTCGGTGGAAATTTCCAAGGATGACGCGCCGATCATCGTTTATATCAACAAGATCCTGATGGATGCGATACGCAGAAACGCATCGGATCTGCACTTTGAGCCCTATGATCACGATTACCGTATCCGCTTTCGTATCGACGGCGTACTGCATGAAATGGCGAGCCCCCCGAGCGGCCTTTCGTCGCGCCTGGCGGCCCGAATAAAAATAATGGCCCAACTGGATATCTCGGAAAAGCGCGTACCGCAGGATGGCCGTATCAAGCTCCAACTGAGCCACAAGAAAAATATCGATTTCCGGGTCAGCACCATGCCGACCTTGTGGGGCGAAAAAATAGTAATGCGGATCCTGGATTCCAACAGTGCCATGCTAAGTATCGATGCTCTCGGCATGGAGGAAGAGCAGAAACGGCTTTACCAGGAGGCCATCAACCAACCTCAAGGCATGATTCTGGTTACCGGGCCAACCGGGTCGGGTAAAACCATGTCACTGTACTGCGGGCTGGGCATACTGAACCGTCCCGAAATCAATATTTCCACCGCCGAAGATCCGATTGAAATATACATGCGGGGCATCAATCAGGTTCAGATCAACACCAAAACCAACATGACATTTGCAAACGCGTTGCGTGCGTTTCTGCGCCAGGATCCCGATGTTGTGATGGTGGGGGAAATACGCGATCTCGAAACCGCAGAAATAGCCATTAAGGCCTCTCAGACCGGACACCTGGTGCTCTCAACACTTCACACCAACTCGGCGCCCGACACCTTAACCCGGCTCCTCAACATGGGCGTACCGGCCTATAATGTCGCGGCTTCTGTCAGCCTGGTGGTGGCACAGCGGCTGACCCGGTTGTTGTGTAACCACTGTAAAAAGCCCGAACAACTGCCGGACAAAGAGCTGTTGCGGCAAGGATTCCACAAAGAAGACCTGAAAAACCTTAAACTGTTTCAGCCAGTGGGCTGTGAAAAATGCACCGACGGCTACAGCGGCCGCATCGGGATCTATGAAGTCATGGAGGTGACACCCGAGATTGCCCACCTGATCATGGAAGGGGGGAATTCACTGGATATCGCCAGGTTAGCCAAGCAGCAAGGCTGTATTACGCTACGCGAAGCGGGCTTGAAAAAAGTTGCCAAAGGGCTCACTACCTTGGCCGAAGTGAACCGGGTGACCCGCTTTTAGTTTAACGGCTTCTGCTGTACACTTTGCCCCATTCAGTAAGTAACCGGTGTAAATAATGACACTGACCGTAGAGTGCCCTACCTGTAAAAAAAGCGTCGCCTGGACAAACGAAAATCCCCACCGCCCGTTCTGTTGCAAGCGTTGCCAGCTGATCGATTTAGGCGATTGGTCGGATGAAAGCAATACTATTTCAAGCCCGTTGACGTCCTCGCCCAACGAGTTGAGTCCCGAGTCTGTCGAAGACATTGAAGCCTGGCTGGCACAAAACGAAGACTCGTTTTTTAAAGAGTAAGTATCAGGAGCGGATCCGTACCAGGTCGTAATCGCCGAGCGCAGGCACTATTTGCTGTAATTCCGACTCGGTCGCGTCCAGGAGGTTCAGGTATTCGCAGAATTCAGACGCCTTGCTTTCCAGCAACTCGGCTTTTTTCTTCAGCGACTTGTCGATTTCGCGAGAAATGATGTCCATCCGTTGTCCCATGTCGGTAATGCGATCTTCAATGTTTCCCTCCCGGGATTTGAATGCATCACCTAAGGCCACCAGAATGGCGCCGAGGGAACCGTGGACGGCGGAATGTATTTTCTCGCTGATTTCCTTGGCAAAGAAATCGTCAATTTTGGAAAGCGACTGGGGAGCGATGAAATAAAAATCGTCACCGCGCTTGAACTTGTCCATCAAGGCACGTTCGACATATTGCAACTGGGTTTTCAGTACTTCCGGTTCCTTTTCGGAAATTCCCTCAACCACCTGCTCTATGGCACTCAGGCCCAGGTTAATACCATCGGTGGCCAGATTGACCAATTCGGGCACGGTATCGCGTATTCCCCGGCTGTATTTTGCCAACACCAGGCCGTCTTTTTCTGACAACTCGACCCACTGGCCTCTTACCAGCAACTGGCTGTCATTATTGATTTGCACCTGAGTTTGCCCGTTGTCGATAATGCGGATCACATCGTCGGTAATGATCAAACCGTGACCAAGTTCAACATCGCACTGGGTTTGCGCGGCAGCCGGAAAATGAATCCCCAGCAGGTATAGTGCCGCCGCTAATCGGGCAAGATAAGCCATGACAACCTCGATAATAAGACCCAGCAAGGTTATCAAAACAGGTTTTGAATGCAAGTAAAACCACTCGGGGGGATGCTGTTGTCGCGGGGCCGGTATTGGAAATGAAAAAGGGCCCTGATGGACCCCTTTCTTACAGGTAACTTTCCTGGTGAATGCGGACGAACAGCTTGGTTCCTACCTTACTGTAATCGACCTTGTATTCCTTACCGTCCAACGCCTGAATAAACAACAGCCGTTTCACTTCGCCAAACACCTCCGACGAAGCGATCTGGATCACTTCCAGGTATTGCTCTTTGGCTTCACGTCGGTTACGGGGTAATTCATCTTTAAACGGCACCAGGCCATGTTGCGTTACTTTAATTTTAGGATGATCGTCGCCGTTGACTATCACCAAGTCGAGCTTTTTCTCTTTGTGTATTATTGTGTTACGGCCGCTCTTTAGATAGGCACGGGTTTCAGAGCTCATCTATCTAATCCTACTCTACTACCTGGTACTTGAGAGCAACCCGGTAAGGGTTGATTTGGGATCTCGCTTCCAACGATTCAATATCGCAGAAAACGCCCAGATGTCTCTGTCAAGTACACTGGCGGGTATCAACAGTTCATACCCTGTCATCACTTTCAGGTTGTTCATTCTATTAGCAAACATAGCCAGGAGGCCAGTATATTTTTTACCGTCCGGCGAAAGATATACCGAATCCTCGACCAGGTACTCATCCGGGCAACTCCCCGAATGACAACTTCCCTTTATTGCCTGAAGCACAAAATGGCGCTGTTCAACCAGTATATGGCTGGCCAGACGAGGCGGCAAATTGTTTAGAAATGCATCCCAGTTATTAAGTTTAATACCTACGGCGTTTAACTCAAGACTTCTAACCCCCTGAGCAACAATGGGTATTCCGGATGAATGAAAGTTTTCCAACGGAATGCGCCAATATCCGTACCTGTGGTTATATATAATATCTTGATTATTAATCAAAAAGCTGTAATAGGGCTCGCGTATTTTCTGCCACCCCAGAAAAATCCCTGTCAAGGCAACGCTCAGTAAAAAGATTTCCGCCAGTAGTACGGGGCCAGGCTTAAACTTGATCATAAACACCAAAATAACCAAGGCCATGCCGCTGACCAGCAAGACTTCGCTGCCGTTTCGTGAGGCCTGGGCGCGCACCTTAAAGCTTTCGTCACTCTCAGCCATGAAGGAAAAATCCAAGATAAACCGCAGCCATTATCAGCCCCCAAAGAAGCAGCAGGCGCATTTTTTTACAATATGGACAGGTGTTTTGCTTCATACCTTGTTCCGCCTTTTAAAACCGCTTGATTTAATTAAATTGTATTTTCGTTTAATACACAAAAATTCGAGATACCTGACATACTTACTTTGCAGCAGTTTTGTACACTATGCGTAACTTATTATCGGTCATACCTACATGTTCAAGTATCAATCGGGCAAAGCCCTCTTTCCGTTTATCATCGCCACGCTCCTTGTTCTGTGTGGATACCTGTACTTCCCTCATGGCCAGGGCCAACAGGGCCGCAACGGCCCAAGAGCCGTCGAGGTGGTGGCTCAGCCACTCGCCAAGGGGCAACAACGGGTTTCCATCGAGGCGTTGGGCAACGCAAGGGCCAATCAGGCGATTTTTATAAAAAGCGCCCAGAGCGACTATGTCACCAGCATCCACTTTAACGACGGCGAGCGCGTCAGCAAAGATCAGGTGCTGGTTACGCTAAAGGATGACGAAGAAAAATTGTTGGTTCGCGAACTCTCGGTCAATCTTAAGGAAGAGAAACGTCAGCTAGACAGGCTGAGCGAGCTGTCTCGCAGCCAGTCTACCGCCAAATCATTGCTTGAAGAGCAGGTAGCCCGCTACGAGGCGACCGAGGCCCGTCTGGAATCCGCCAAAAGCAAACTCAATGAACTGACCATCCGCGCTCCGTTTGCCGGGATCCTCGGCAAGCGACTGATCTCGCCGGGCGCCTTTATTACCAACAACACGGAAATCACCACCCTGGATGATATCAGCGTGCTCAAGGTCGATTTCAAGGTGCCGGAAAAATATTTCGCCGCCCTGCAGATCGGCATGGCGGTCGATGCCGGCTCCGACGCCTATCCCGAACATGTTTTTCACGGCAAGGTAACGCACCTCGGCTCCCGCATCGACCCGGCCACCCGTAGCGTGCCCATTACGGCCAGCTTCACTAACCCTGATTTACAGCTGCGTCCCGGCATGCTGCTCACCACCACCTTAGTGCTCAACAGCTTCGAGGCCCTGAGCGTGCCGGAAAAAGCCATCATCCCGATGCAAGGCAAACACTTCGTCTACCGCGTAACAAACAACATCGCCGAGCGTGTCGAAGTCACGGTGATCGGCCGTCATCTTGGCCAGGTGGCCTTGCAGGGCGAGCTCAACGAGGGCGATCTCATCGTCACCGAAGGCGTGATGAAATTGCGCCCGGGTAGCCAGGTTAAGCTGAAGGGGCAGGCTCTGTGAAAATAACCGACACCTCAGTAAAACGCCCCGTCTTTGCGGTCGTCGTCAACCTGCTTTTGCTGACCTTCGGGTTGGTCGCATTTTCCATGCTGCCGCTGCGGGAATACCCGGACATAGACACCCCAATCGTCAGCGTCAGCACCAGCTACACAGGTGCGTCTGCGGAGATCATTGAAACCAAGATCACCCAGATCCTGGAAAACCGGATTTCCGGTATTGAGGGGATCAAAAGCATCACCTCGTCAAGCCGCAACGGGCGTTCCAACATTACCATCGAGTTCAAGATAGAGCGGGATATCGATGCCGCCGCCAATGATGTCCGCGAACGGGTTGCCCGAGCGCTGGATAACCTGCCGGATCAGGTGCGTCCCCCGGAGGTGTCGAAATCCAACAGCGACGAAAGCCCGATAGCCTGGTTCGTACTCAACAGCACCAGCATGGACTCGTTGCAATTGTCGGATTACGCCCAACGTTATATCGTCGACCGCCTCGCCGTGGTCGACGGCGTTTCCAACGTCCGGGTCGGCGGCGAGCGCAAATATGCGATGAAGATCTGGCTTGATCGCGAAGCCATGGCCGCCCGCGGCGTGACCAGCGCCGATATCGAAAGCGTGCTGAGAGCAGAAAACGTCGAACTGCCGGCGGGCGAGATTGAATCCATCGACCGCGACTTTACGGTGCGCACCGCCCGCAGTTACAAGGACGAACGTGATTTCCAGAACCTGGTGATCAAGCGGGGTGACGACGGCTATTTGGTTCGCCTGCGCGAAGTCGCCGAGGTTCACCTGGAAGCCGCCGATGAAGAAAGTCTGTTCAAGGGCAACGGCAGAAACATGATCGGCCTGGGTATCGTCAAACAGGCCAAGGCCAACACCCTGACCGTGGTCGAAAATGCCCGTGCCGAGCTGGAAAAAATCAAGGCCAACCTGCCCGAAGGTACCACCATTCAGGACAGCTACGATTCCTCGATCTTCATCCGTGAATCCATCATGGAGGTGTATCGCACCCTGGCCATCGCCATGGCGCTGGTCGTACTGGTTATCTACCTGTTCCTCGGTAATATTCGCGCTACCCTGATCCCGGCCGTCACCGTTCCGGTGGCCCTGGTAGGCAGCTTTATGTTCCTGCTGGCCATGGGCTACTCAATAAATTTACTTACCTTGCTGGCGCTGGTGCTGGCCATCGGTCTGGTCGTAGATGACGCCATCGTGATGCTGGAAAACATTCACCGCCGCATCGAGTTGGGCGAACCGCCTTTGCTCGCCGCCTACCGCGGCGCCCGCGAGGTCGGCTTCGCGATCATCGCCACCACGCTAGTTTTGATAGCCGTTTTCGTCCCCCTGGTGTTTATGGAAGGCCGCATCGGCAGCCTGTTTACCGAATTCGCCATGGCGGTAAGCGCCGCGGTGTTTTTCTCCAGCATTACCGCGCTGACGCTTTCCCCGGCGCTTTGTTCCAAGGTATTGAAGTCTTCGGAGAAAGAGTCCCGCTTCAGCCAATGGATGGAACGCCGTTTCACGGCCATCGAACAGGGCTACCAAAGGATTCTCGGCGACAACATGCAGCGCAGCGCGTCCTTGATACTCATGCTGCTGCTCACCGGCCTGGCCAGTTACCTCATGTTTAAACAGATCCCTTCGGAGCTGACGCCCAAGGAAGACCGCGGCACCTTCTTTATCATGATGAACGGCCCGGAAGGGGCGAGCTATGAAAACAATGCCGAGAACATGAGCAAAATCGAACAACACCTGCTGCCCTACGCCGAATCCGGCGAATTAAGCCGGGTGCTGGTGCGCGTTCCCGGCTGGGGCGGCCAGGGCGGCGTCGCCATTCTCGGCATGGCCGACTGGGGTGAGCGCAAGCGCTCCACCTGGGAGTTGATGG
The DNA here is from genome assembly GCA_050288805.1 of Pseudoalteromonas sp. Taxonomy (GTDB): domain Bacteria; phylum Pseudomonadota; class Gammaproteobacteria; order Enterobacterales; family Alteromonadaceae; genus Pseudoalteromonas. The sequence goes on along the minus strand of JBNKEN010000401.1, from coordinate 10,648 downwards.
ACGAGATCAGCGGCAAACTTACCGACGTCACCGATGTCCGCGCCTTCGCCATCATGCGCAGCGGTATCGGCGGTGGCGGTTCTTCACGCCCGGTGGAATTTGTGCTGCAGGGCAACGATTATCAAGAGCTGGCCCAATGGCGCGATCGCATCATCAAGCGAGCGGAACAGAACCCGGGGCTGGTGCGTATCGACCACGACTACAAGGAAACCTTCCCGCAATTTCTGATCCAAATCGACAAAAACAAGGCCGCGGATCTCGGCGTCTCCGTCGCCGAAATCGGCCGGACGCTGGAAACCATGCTGGGACAACGCCGCGTGACCACCTTTATCGACCGCGGTGAGGAATACGACGTGATCCTGAAGGGGATTAAACAGGATTTCGGCTCGCCGCAAGATATTTCCAACATTTACCTTAAATCGCGCAGCGGTGAACTGATCCCGCTGGACAGCCTGATCTCCCTGACCGAACAGGCCACCGCCTCGCGCCTTAACCGCTACAACCGAATGCGCGCCATTACCCTGAGCGCAAACCTGGCTAACGGTTATACCCTGGAAGAGGCATTGAATTTCCTCAACCAGGTGGCGGCGGAAGAGAACGACATCGACGGCGCCGTCGACTACAAGGGCGAGTCCCAGCTGTTTTACGAGGGTGAATCCGCCATGCTTTACGTGTTCCTGCTGGCGCTGACGGTGACCTTCCTGGTGCTAGCGGCGCAGTTCGAAAGCTTCGTACATCCGCTGGTGATCATGCTGACGGTGCCGCTCGGCCTGATTGGCGCCCTGTTCGGGCTTTATGTCACGGATTCGACCATGAACATCTACAGCCAGATAGGGATAGTGATGCTGATTGGCCTGAGTGCGAAAAACGGCATCCTGATAGTGGAATTTGCCAACCAGCTCAGGGACCGCGGCGTTGAATTCAAACAGGCCGTTTTGCAGGCGTCGGCGCAACGTCTTCGCCCCATCGTTATGACCTCGCTGACCACGGTCATGAGTTCGGTGCCCCTGGTATTGGCCACGGGCCCGGGCTCGGAAAGCCGTATGGTCATCGGGATCGTGATCTTTGCCGGGGTTTTGGTCACCACGCTGCTGACGCTGTTTGTGGTACCGAGCGCCTACTACCTGCTGGCACGCAAAACCGAATCGCCGGAATTCCTGCAACACAAGTTGGAACAGCAGGAAAAATCGAACCCGCTACAGTCGGAGCAATAAAGCAAAAGGCACGTTACGTGCCTTTTCTTATTTGAGCCGCAATGCGGGATACACTAATATCCATAGATATTAACGGTCGACGTCTGTTCGGGAGCATCGGAAATGGAATCAAGTTATCAATTAGCCACCTTCGGCGGTGGCTGTTTCTGGTGTATCGATGCAGCCTTTCGTCGCGTCAACGGCATCAGGAGCGTCACCTCAGGCTATGCCGGAGGTGCGCTTGCAGACCCCAGCTATCAGGAAATATGCAGCGGCATGACGGGCCATGCGGAAGTGGTGCAGCTCGATTTCGATCCCCGGGTTATCGACTACCCCACCCTGCTGAAAATGTTTTTCGCGCTTCATGATCCCACCCAGTTAAACCGCCAGGGCAACGACAAGGGCACCCAATATCGCAGCGTGGTGTTTTACCACAACGAGGCGCAAAGGCAGCAAACCCAAACCATGCTGGAGCAATTGGCCCCAGAATATGACTGTCCCTTGGTCACCGAATTAAGCCCGGCCACCACCTTTTACCCGGCGGAGGGCTATCACCAGGATTACTACAACGAAAACCCGAACCAGGGCTATTGCAGCCTGCTGATAGCGCCGAAACTGGCGAAATTCTCCGAGCAGTTTCATTCCCGGTTAAAGCAATAAAAAAGAGAGGCCAGCCTCTCTTTTTTATTCGTCAGAAACGGTAACGGGCCCCGACAAAGACCTGGCGTCCCGGCGGCACATAACCGAGCAGGGAACCGTCGCTTGCCAAATCAAAACCGGCGGTGGTGTAGTGCTTGTCGCTCAGGTTATCTACCCGCGCCGAAAGCGTAAGCCCCTCAACCAGGTGATAGTTCGCACTCAGGTTGATAATGGCGTAACCACCGAGCCGGGTGTTGAAATAGCTGATCGAAGGACGGTTCGAGCGGTAGATAAAATCCACGCCGAGATCCAGCTTGTCCCAGCTTTTTGCCAGCGACCAGTTAAGCGAGCGGGACGGCCTGCGCACCAGATCGGCTCCGGTGGTGTCATCACTCGCATCCAGCAGCGTCAGGGCCAGGGTGTGCTCTAGGCCGAACGCCGTAAAGCGCGAGGAAAGCTCCATCCCCTCAAGCGTGGCGGCATCGATGTTGACGGATTTAAACTTACCGCTTTGTGCATCGAAGTCCGATGCGATCAGGTTGTCGATACGGTTGCTGAAAATCGCTACGTCCCAGCTGCCGTTGCGGGTCTGAATATGCACGCCGAGCTCGGTGTTGCGCGCCTCTTCAGGCTGCAGCAAGGGGTTGGCGGCAACCCAGGGATTCCCCTCGACGTAGAGATCGGTAAAGGTGGGAGCGCGGAACGCCGTACCCTGGTTCAAGCGAACCGTTACCGCCTTTAAGGGCCTGAAACCGACCGCCGCCTGGTAGGTATTCTGGCGACCCTGATACTGGTAATCGTCGCTGCGCACGGTGGCATTGGCAAGCCAACGACCGTTGTCATAAAAGGCGCCGGCAAACAGAGCCAGATCATGGCGTTTCGCCTTTTCCAGGCTGACGCTGGAGCCCGATACGTCCTCGTTCAACCAGTTCACGCCGCCGCTCAGCGCCAGCGCATCGCTTTGCTGATATTGCACCCGCGCGTCCAGGGCATTGCGTTTGGTCTGGTAACGAGTCTCAAACTCGGTGCCGGTCTGGGTGTTGTCATCCTGCGACCGGCTCAGCTGGACGTCATAGCCGATACGCTCGTCGCTTTTTTGCCAGCCCAGCATTGCCTGGTAATTTTCGAATTCAAAGGCATCGTTACCCCAGGCGTTATCGTAATCGGCATCCCCTTCGGCATATTGTCCCTTGGCGGTAAGCTCGCCGAAACGCTCGAGATCGACCCGGGCACCGGCGCCGATATTACGGTTGCTGTAGCCGTCTCTGTCGTGATCCTTGCCGCGCGGCTGTGACGGATCTTTCTCGGTGACATCGTATCCGTCGGTGTTCTCGACGCCAACGTTCAATTGCAGCCGCGCCGCGCTCACGCTTGTACTGAACACCCCTTCAAGGTTGCTGTAATTATTGCTGCCGCTCATTACCGCCAGCTCGTGACCGTCGGCCTGACGGGTGATCAGGTTGATCACCCCGCCCAACGCATCGGAACCGTAAATCGCAGCACGAGGCCCCTTGACGATTTCAACCCGCTCGATGGCGTTCAAGGGCAACAGCGAAAAGGGAGCATCCCCCGAATTGGCATCGCTGATCCGCACGCCGTCCACCAGCACCAGCAGATGCTTCGACAGGGAGCCGCGCACGAACACGCTGCTCGCCTGACCGAAACCGCCGCTACGCACCAGATCGACACCGGCCACCAGCTGCAGCAATTCGGGCAGATCCCGCGCATTGGCGGCGTCGATATCGCTGCGCTCAATCAGATTGACGGTCGCCAGGGTATTTTCGATTCGCTGCTCGAACTTATTGGCGGTTACGGTTATGTGCTCAAGCGGTTCGCCGGCCAGCGCTTCGGTGACGAAAGTAAAAGACAAGGCTGCCGCGACGGCCGCCGAAACGGATGATTTGATTTGCATGGATTCCCCTTTCCTGCGCCCACCGCACAGGTAAAACGTGTTTATCGGTTTTCAAGGCCGGTCTCCGGGCTGAACGGCCTGAGCCGTATCACCGTTGCGGGGGCAGCGGCGGAGTGTGAGCATCATTGCCGCGGCACCGACTTCCCGATTATCTGGCGGATTTGCTGTGTTTCGTCCTGAAACCTGGCTCCGTCAGCACCTTGAAAGTGTGGCGCTATTTTAGGGTCTGGTGGGGGAAAGTCAATGGACGTCTAAACATCCATTGACGATTTTCGTGTACAGAAGGGATCAGTCGCGGAAGTTTTTAAACTGGAACGGCTGCCCCAGTTCGGCTGCTCGTACTGCCTGCATAACGGCCTGCAGGTCGTCACGTTTTTTACCCGTGACCCGCACCTCTTCGCCTTGAATGGCCGCCTGCACCTTAATCTTGGAATCCTTGATAAGTTTTACCAGTTTCTTCGACATCTCCTTGTCGATCCCCTGCTTGATAGCCACCTGCTGCGAAAAGGTTTTTCCTGAGCGTGCTACATCCTTCAACTCGAAACTTGCCACGTCCAGCCCGCGCTTGGACGCCTTGAGCAACAAAATATCGAACATCTGGTTAAGTTGGAAATCGCTGTCGGCATTCATCACTATCATCTCTTTGTTCAGTTCAAAGGATGCGTTAGCGCCGCGAAAATCAAAACGGGTGTCGAGCTCCCGGTTTGCGTTATCCACCGCATTCTGCGCTTCGGTCATTTCCACTTCGGATACGATATCAAATGAAGGCATCGATTTTTCTCCTCACATATTTTTCCTTCGCCTTAAGTAGCGTAAGTATACCCCGAATGACATGCCGGGTTACAAATTTGTACCTTGGTATAAGATGATCTTGTCACTGCGTCTGCTATACTGGCGGCCTTTATTTTTATCAGCAGGCGTTACAGTGAGACGGCGAGTCTATAAAGGGCTGTTTTTGGCGGTCATTATTATCTGCACGTTTTTGTTTGCCAAAGAAATTAAAACGGCATCGCAGCTATTCCCACATGTCGACAAGGTGGCGCATTTCGCGATTTTCTTTGCCCTTGCCGCAGTCATGAACCGGGCGTTTAAACTGCCCTTCCTGGCACAAATATCCCTGCTGGCGCTTTACGGCGCATCCGTCGAGCTGATGCAGGACATGATCCCCTACCGGGAAGCGTCCGTGGCCGACTTTGTGGCCGATGTACTCGGCGCCCTGTGCTTTTTCGCTGTTCATTACCTGTGGCTACGCAAGCGCCAACTGGCGTAACGCCGCTGCATATTCTCGGCGCGGGGGCCATGGGACTGCTGTTCGCCCATACCCTGTCACCCGCCTTTGCCATTCGGCTTATCGTCAGGAAAAATGCCCCGACGCAATACCATTATCGCCGGGGCTCTCGGTTATCGTCCGTTCCGCTACTGCCCTGCACTGCCGATAGCTGCGGCCGAATAGAAACCCTGCTCATCACAACCAAAGCCTATCAGGCCCTTGCCGCCTTCAGGGAAGTTAAAGCACACCTTAGCCCGTCGGCCCGGGTGATACTGAGTCATAACGGTATGGGTAACGTCGATGAAATCAGCGCAGAGCTGAGCGAAACGCAAAGCCTGTTTTTCCTCACCACCTCGCAGGGCGCACTTAAGCCCGCGCCTGATACCGTAGAGCACACGGGGCACGGCGCCAGTCAACTGGGCGCCTGCAACTCAGCCGCCCGCAATGAAATTAATCAGCTTTACGGCGAATTGGCGCCGCTTATTCACGGTCTTGAGCAATGCGACGACATCAGGCTGGTGCGCTGGCAAAAACTGCTGGTCAACGTGGCCATCAATCCGCTGAGCGCTTTTTACCGGGTGCGAAACGGTGAGTTACGCGCGCCGCACTATGCCTTACAGGTGCTGGCGCTCCTGAATGAAGCGGTTGCGGTGGCCCGGGCCGAGGGGCTCGATATTGCCCTTGGCGACGCCTTACAGCGCGCCTACCTGGTCATGGCCCTGACCGCCGGTAATTCGTCATCCATGTTGGAAGATGTCCGGCAAAAGCGGCAAAGCGAAATCGACGCCATTTGCGGTTACATTGTGAAACAGGGAAAAAAATACGGCATCGAAACTCCCTGCAACCAGTTTTATCTGAACCGCATTAGTGAAATGACGCATACTTCATAACAAACAAGGCGCCGATGGCGCCTTGTTTTTCGTCGCATTTACCGCTTAGTTCGGGCGATATACCTTTACATTGGTGTAGCCGTTTTCATGCAGGATCAGCGCCTGGAGCTGGCTCATCACCCCTTTCTTACAATAGAGGTAATAATCCTTGTCCTGAGGCAAATCGCCGAACTTGGTTGCAAGACGGAAAAACGGCAGGTGTTCCACCTCGATGCCTTCCAGCTCAAGGGGATCGGCGTCTTCTTCTTCCGGTGAACGTATGTCCAGCACCACCGCACCTTCGGGCAGCTCAGATACCGATTCCGCTTCTTTCACTTCCTGTTTGGCTTCGGTCTCGATATCGCGGATATCCATGATACGGGCATTCTCCACCACGGTATTCAGAATATCGAAGTCGAACTTGGCCTCTTCGGCCAGTATGGTCGCCAGCTTGGCCTTCACCGTAGGCTTTTTCGAGATCACCCCGCAGTATTCCGGCATCGCCTCGGCCATTTCAGCAGTGCCTATCTTACGGGCAATATCGATAATTTCCTGTTTGTCGTGCTGGATCAGCGGACGCAGGATCAGGGTCTCGGTCACCCGATCGATCACGCTCAGGTTCGCCAGGGTCTGGCTCGACACCTGACCGATACTCTCACCCGTCACCAACGCAGCGATGCCCAATTTCTCGGCTACCTTGCTGCCGGCACGCATCATCATGCGCTTAAGCACCACACCCATCTGGCTGTTTTCAACGTTTTCCAGAATTTCAGCCACCACGGGCTCGAAATCGACGCTGATAAACTTCACCTTATGGGTCGAACTGTATTGTTTCCACAGATAATAACTGGCCTGCTTGACGCCGATTTCGTGGGCCGCACCGCCGAGGTTAAAGAACAGAAAATGGGTGCGCGCGCCCTTACGGATCATCTGGTAGCTGGCAACGCCCGAGTCGAATCCGCCGGACATCAGTGACAAAACGTCCTCTTGGGTCGGCAGCGGGAAGCCCGCCATGCCCCTGTGGGTCGCGGTAATGATGTAGGCCAGATCCTGTTTGATCTCGATTTTTACCGTTTCTTCGGGACGCGTCAGTTTTACCCGGGCGCCTTCGACATTCTGGTTCAGACCACCGCCGACATAACGCTCGACGTCGCTGGAAGTAAAATCGTGCGTGCCCTGGCGCTTACAGCGCACGCAGAAGGTTTTGCCCTGGATCATAGGGCCCACCAACAACAGCGCTTTTTGGTAAATATCGTCAAGCGAATTGAAAGCGACTTCCGTCACCTCTATAAACTGCACTATGCCCGGTATGCGTTGCAAACCGTCGATCAGCGCCAGCCGGGTTTGTTCGTCGCTGTGGTCTGATTCCACCGACAGGTTATCCCAGTTGTTGCGCACGCGAACCTGCTCGTCCACCCGGCGCATTACGATTTTAATGTTCGATTCCAACACCTTGGTAAATCGCTTGCGCACCGATTTACTCTTGATGGCGATCTCCGGGTGTAACTTGACGATAAATTTAAGCATCTTTAAACCACTAGCTTTTGAATTAAAACCTGCCCGCCGCAAGGCGGGGGGCGGGATTATAGCAGAACCGGCGTTGGGTAGGAAATAGCCGCTCAGCCCTGCAACTCGGCCAACAATTGGTATTTTCGCTGCAGTTCGGCGATTTGCGTGTTCGCTTCCTCGTTGGCAAAGGCCGAGAGCAGCAGCAACACCTGGCGAATACCGCGATATACGTCCTGGCGCGTCAAGGGCCCTTCGAGACGGCGAGCTTTAACATAAGCGGTCCAGGAGCTGACGATCAGTTTCAGGGTATGGGTGAGTTCATCTACCTGCTCCGCCGGTAACGTCATCACCCCCTTATCCCTGAGCGCCAGCAGGATCTTCCTGACGTGAGAAAACAGGTCTTTTTGAAAGGCGATATAGTCTTTTTTCAGCAACTCGTCGCGGGCCAGTATGTCGGTCAGGTTGTCGTAGAAGAAATGATAATTCCACATCAACTCAAACAGCGCATCCAGGTAACCCTCCAGCTGGAACAATGCATTATCGTTGGCAGAAATGGGTTTAAAGCGGCTGTACAAATGGTCGCGATACAGCCCGAAAATATGGCGAATGATGTCTTCTTTATTTTTGAAATGATAATAGAGGTTGCCCGGACTTATCCCCAGGTGGGAAGCAATATGATTGGTGGTGATCGAGCGCTCGCCATGCTGGTTGAACAGCTCGATGCTGGCCTGAATGATCTTGTCCTTGGTGCCCATAACACCCTCTGCTACTGCCTGCTAAGGCGCCGAGTATAAACAAATCAGGCGCCCGTGCCCAGCAATCAACCTACTCACGACCTTGGATAAAGCCCTGTTATTCGTCAAAAAGCTTGCTAAAATGGCGCGTAAATCAATCTCACCGACAGTATTATGAAAATTACCGCGATTTATCCCGGCACCTTCGACCCCTTGACCAACGGCCATTCCGACCTGATAGAACGTGCCGCCAAAATGTTCGACCGGGTGATCGTCGCCGTGGCACACAACCCGAATAAAAAGCCGTTTTTCAGCCTCGACGAACGGGTTGCCCTGGTCAGTGAAGTCGTGTCCGAACTGGACAATGTCGAGGTGATTGGCTTTAGCGGCTTGTTGGCCGATCTGGCGAAAACCCATAAGGCCAATGTGCTGATCCGCGGCATACGTGCGGTATCCGATTTTGAATACGAGTTCCAGCTGGCCAATATGAACCGGCGTCTTAACCGGGACCTGGAAAGCGTGTTCCTGACTCCGGCCGAAGAAAACTCCTTTATCTCCTCCACCCTGGTAAAGGAAGTGGCCATTCATGGTGGTGACGTCTCCGGATTCGTGTCCCCCGTTGTAATGAAGGCCCTGAAGGAAAAACTCAACGGATGAAAAAAAACCTGTCGTACTCAGCACTGCTCTTGGGTCTTCTCACCGCTTTTCGGGTTGACGCCGATCCCTGGATAGACCCGACCGATCCCTTGATCAGAAGTTCGGTTGAAATACTGGTAAACCAGGGGGTGATCAAGCGTCCGGTCAATACCTACCCGCTGATGTGGCAAGGTCTGGCGCAAGATCTCGAGCGAGTTCGCCCGGCTCGGCTCAGCGACAGCGCCAGTTTTGCCTATTACCATCTTAAACAATCCCTGCGCTTCGCCCGTAAAGACACCGCGTCGGGAATTCGGGTGCTGGCCAACAGTGCCCCGCAACAACAGCAAGGCTTCAACGAACGGGATCAGGCCCGCAGCGCCGTTGAAACCTTCGGCTCCATGACAGGTAAAACCGTGAGCGCCAAGGTGGCGGTCAACATACGCCGAGATGCAACAGACGGCAAAAAACTGGACCACAACGGCAGCTATCTTGCCGTTCTCTTGGGAAACTGGTCGCTCAGCGCAGAAAAAATCAGCCACTGGTGGGGACCGGGTAATGAAAACGCCCTGGCGCTTTCCAATAACGCGACGCCCATGAGCGGGGTACGATTAAGCCGCCATAACAGCGATTACTTCGGCCCGGGTTGGCTTTCATTCGTCGGCCCCTGGCAGATAAGCGCACTCTATGCGAAACAAAAACCCGTTGTCAACGTCAGCGAACACACCACCTTTTGGGGGATTCGCGCCACCGCCATGCCGCTGCAAGGTCTGGAATTAGGACTGAGTCTGACCGACAGCGAACAACTTAGCTTTCCACAATTAGAGTCCGTCACAGGCGTGAAAGAACTCCCCGACGAACGCAGAATGTCGGCGCTCGATTTCAAATATTCCACCCAGGTGTTGAGCCTTCCCCTCGCCCTTTACGGCGAATGGGCCGGCCACAGGGACTCGCAGCTTATTGCCCGCCACGGCAGTTACACATTTGGTCTGGAAAGCTATTTCGGCAATGCCGACCAGCTGTTTAAAAGCTACCTCGAATACAGCGACACCTATCATAGCTGCCTGGCGGATTTCACCGATTACAACTGCAATTACGGTGAAAATGGGGTTTCCGGCTATCTTCAGCGCGGCCTGTCGCTGGCCCCGGCCATAGGCGCGAATGTAAAAAGTGCGGCCTTGGGAGTGTATTACCACACAATCGGCGGCTATGGCGGCCATCTCAAGCTACGCCGGCTGAATTTTGATGATGAAGGCTCTCTGCTTACCAGCAGCGTGCAATTAGAAGCGGGATATCAGCAGGAGCTGTTGCGCGGCCTGCTTAAGCTCAGCGCCTCCGTCGGCCGGGATAAATCGGCTCAGGGTTCTGAGACCATCCATGGCGTTAAGGCCAGCTGGGAATACAGGTTTTAAAGCTTACAAAGCGCCTAAACGGGCGCTTTTTTTCTGCCATTTGTGATAGACAAAAAAAGCCGGTATATCCCCAGAAAGTCCTTTTTCACCACCAGCGCTAAAATCATAACAACATCGTTGAATGCGATAAAGAAATAGGCAAAACTCCAGTACCACCAAGCCCCATCATGGCGCAACATCGCCCCTACATAATAACCGGAGACCAAAAACACATTGAGGCCGAGAGAAAAGCACAAATAACATAGAGTTCGCCCGTCGGAAAAGTGAAACAAACGCCCGATCCCTGCCAACGCGAATATGGTCGCAGCGTCAAAGGCGCAAGTGGCCAAATATGCATTCGCATTCTTAATCTCCTGCAGATACAAGGTACCTGACCAATATGAGATAAACATGATCAGCGAGTAAACCATGGGCGGCCTCACGGTACGACCCGCAATGGTGCTTAAACTCAGGTTATATAAAAATGCCAGCAGAAAA
>JBNKEN010000400.1:0-13189 GCA_050288805.1 Pseudoalteromonas sp. | reverse complement strand
TTTTGATCCACTGCATCAGGCCGGCTCTCCTACGACGTTATCGGCGCGAAAGACCCGGAAGTAGGTCAATACCAGGCCGCTCAGCACCGCCAGCAGGCCGCTCAGGGTAAACCACAGCAACAGGCTGTTGTCGGCCTCGCTCTCTTCGTAATCCATGACGTGGAAACGGAACATGTAATCGAACAGGCGCCAGAAGCTGTGCCGTTTGGTCACCACCTCGCCGCTAAGGGCAGAAACATAGATGCTGGGTGCGGCAAAATCGTCGAAATCGACCCGCCAGGCAGGCAACCAGCGGCCACTCAGCTCGAAGGGGGGATTGTCACGAATGGCCACAATGCTTTCTACCTTCCCGCTCCCTGTGTATTCCTCCCGCGCTATCCGCAGCGCCAGCTGTTCGCCGATGGGAGAAAGCAGCGCGCCGCTGCGTGCGTCCAGTAATCTGGCCTCACTGTCCTCGTTAAAACGATAGACGGGCAGCTCAAGCATGCGCTCCAAACGCACCTGTTCGGCATTCGGATAGTCGCGGTACAGTTCGCTCATACCGTAACCCACATCAATCAGGGGGACAGGTCGTTGGGCGTTGGCAACGAGGGTATCGCCATGAATATAGTCGATGTCGAAAAACACCATATAGGCGCCGGTCACCGACCAGATCATGAACTGAATTCCCGCAAATGCCATCAACCACTTGTGGTACTTACGCCCGGTTCTCAGCAGGCTGAAGGGCTCACGCCTTTGCGGTTCAAGCCCCCGAGCGTGCAGCAGCAGATAGATCACCGGCAATACCAAAAGCGCCAGTACCAGGGCGCTGACCATACCGCCGACCATGGGGGCGGCGATACGGCTCATGACCTCACTGCCGGTACCGCTGCCGTACATCACCGGCAGCAGGCCGACGATAATGGTCGCCACCGTCATCACCACGGGGCGCACCCGCTTGCCCGCCCCGCTCAAAATGGCTTCGCGCAACTCCGGGATACCGGCCTCACGCCCTTCCTGCTTTGCCCGTTCCCTTTGCTCCTGCCAGGCCTGATTCAGGTAAACCAGCATGATCACGCCGATTTCCACCGCCACCCCGGCAAGCGCGATAAAACCGACGCCGACGGCCACCGAGAAGTTGAAGCCTTCGAGATACATCAGCCAGATGCCGCCCACCAGCGACAACGGCAGGGTCAGCATAATGATCGCCACCTCGCTCAGGCTGCGGAAATTGAGGTATAACAGCAGTACGATGATAGCCAAGGTCAGGGGCAGCACGTATGCCAGTTTGTCCTTGGCCCGCTCCATGTACTCATATTGCCCGGCCCAGGTGATGGAATACCCCGGCGGCAGCGTCAGTTGCTCGCCGAGCACCTTCTTCGCCTTTTCGACATAACGGCCGACATCGATACCCTCGATGTCTATGTAACTCCAGCCGTTGATCCGGGCATTTTCGCTTTTAATGCCCGGCGGGCCCTCCTCGATATGAATATGGGCCACATCGGCCAGCGCGATACGTTGCCCGCCCGGTGTCACCACCGGCAGCAACGACAAGGCTTCCGGCGAATTGCGGTAATCTTGCGGATAACGCAGGTTCACCGGATAACGCTCCTGCCCTTCGACGGTTTGCGTGACCTCCATGCCGCCGATGGCGCTGGCCACCACCTGCTGAATGTCGGCGATATTCAGGCCGTAACGGGCGGCCTTCTCGCGCAGGATATCGACCTTGAGATACCGCCCGCCGGCAACCCGCTCCGAGTACACCGACGCGGTTCCTTCGACGTTTTTCAGGATCGTTTCGATTTGCTCACCTATTCCCTGGATCACGGCAAGGTCCGGCCCCGCCACCTTGATCCCGACCGGGGTCTTGATCCCGGTCGCCAGCATGTCGATGCGGGTTTTGATCGGCATCACCCAGGCGTTGGTGAGACCGGGAAAACGCACCAGGCCGTCCAGTTCCTGTTTCAGTTTTTCCGTGCTCATGCCGCTGCGCCACTGCTCTCTCGGCTTTAAGCGGATAAAGGTTTCGATCATGGTCAAGGGTGCCGGATCGGTGGCGGTATCGGCCCGCCCGACCTTGCCGAAGACGCTTTCCACCTCGGGCAGGGTGCGGATCAGTTTGTCGGTCTGCTGCAACAGCTCCCGCGCCTTACCGATGGAAATGCCCGGGTAGGTGGTCGGCATATACATGAGATCCCCTTCATCGAGGGGCGGAATAAATTCGCTGCCGAGCTTGTCGACCGGGTAAAAACCGCAGATGGTCAGAAGCAGGGCGCCCGCCAGGGTGCTTTTCGGGTATTTAAGGACCGCCTGCAACACCGGCATGTAAACGCCGACCAGGGCCCGGTTCACCGGGTTGCGGTGCTCCGGCAATACCTTTCCGCGAATAAAATACCCCATCAGCACCGGCACCAGGGTCACAGCCAGACCCGCGGCCGCCGCCATGGCATAGGTTTTGGTAAACGCCAACGGCGCGAACATGCGCCCCTCCTGGGCCTCCAGAATAAACACCGGCATAAAGCTGACGGTGATGATCAGCAGACTGAAAAACAGCGCAGGCCCCACCTCGCTGGCGGAGCGGATCACCAGCTCCCAGCGGTTTTGTTCGGTGAGCGGGGTTTTTTCCATATGCTTGTGCATGTTTTCGATCATTACGATGGCGCCGTCGGTCATCGCACCGATGGCGATGGCGATGCCGCCGAGCGACATGATGTTGGCGTTGATCCCCTGCAAATGCATGATGATAAAGGCGCACAGTATGCCGAGCGGCAGGGTGACGATGGCGACTAACGACGAGCGCAGGTGGAATAAGAACACCAGGCACACCAGGGCCACCACCAGCAGTTCTTCCGCCAGCTTGTCGGTCAGGTTGCTGACCGCCCGCTCGATCAGCGCCGAGCGATCGTACACGGTGACGACTTCAACGCCCGGCGGCAGGCTCGCCTTTAGGGAGGCCAGTTTTTCCTTCACGCCGCGAATGGTCTGCTCGGCATTTTCACCGAAACGCATCACCACCACGCTGCCGGTCACCTCCCCTTCCCCGTTCAGTTCGGCGATGCCGCGGCGCATTTGCGGCCCGAGACGGATATCCGCCACGTCGCGCAGCAACAGGGGCGTGCCCTGTTTGTTCAGGCCGAGCGGCACGTTTTCCAGATCTGCCAGGCTCTGGATATAACCCGTGCTGGTGACCATGTATTCGGCTTCGGCCATTTCCACCACGGAGGCGCCCATTTCCTGGTTGCCGCGTTGAATGGCCAGCTGGATCTGGCTGAGGGGCAGGCCGTAGGCGCGGAGCTTGTCGGGATCGACATTGACCTGATACTGCTTGACCATACCGCCGACGCTGGCCACCTCGGATACCCCGGGCACCGTCTGCAGCTCATATTTCAAAAACCAGTCCTGCAACGACCTCAGCTCACTGATGTCATGGCGGCCGGATTTATCCACCAGGGCATAAAGATACACCCAACCCACACCGGTGGCGTCGGGACCCAGTTCGGCCTGGGCACCGGCCGGCAGGCGGGAAGACACCTGGCCCAGGTATTCCTGAACCCGGCTGCGCGCCCAGTAGAGATCCGTGTCCTCGTCGAAGATCACGTAGACATAGGAATCGCCGAAGAAGGAATAGCCGCGCACGGTTTGCGCGCCGGGCACCGACAACAGCGCGGTGGTGAGCGGAAAGGTCACCTGATCCTGCACCACCTGGGGCGCCTGCCCCGGATAACGGGTTTTGACTATGACCTGGACATCGGAGAGATCCGGCAGGGCATCGACCGGGGTCTGCTTGACCGCATAAAGGCCGCCGCCGACCAGCACCAGGCTGAGCAGCAACACCAGTACCCGGTTGACCACGGACCAGCGAATAATACTTGCTATCATGCCGCCTCCTTAATGCCCGTCATGGCCGTTTTGAGCCGCCGGGTGCAGTTCACGAATAACAAAATTGCCGTCGTCGATGACAAAGGTAAAACGGATATTCTCACCCACCTTCAGGGCATCGATATCGAGTTCGTCGGTCAACATAAAATCCAGGGTGGCCGGTTCGCGCCCCCACTTTTCAATGGCGCCACGGCTGATATTGAGAACCCGAGTCTCAGCGTCGATACGGTTGATCATCCCGTCTACGGTGGCGCTTGGCAGCTCCGCCGGTTCAGCTTCCATCACATGAATGCCGGTGACGCGCAGGCCCTCTTCCGTCTCGCTCAACTCGAAATGCAATGAAACGCCCGGCGCCAGTGCCGACATATCGACATCCTCGGCGACGCTAAAGTCCATCGTCATTTCGGGCCACTCCCATTCGGGTATCGGAGCATGCGTGATGGTCACCATACGGTGTTCGCTCATCAGGCTTTCCACCGTACCCGAGGTCCACACCGAGGCCGGTTTCTGCGAATCCTGCATGCGTTTGAAATCGGAGCTTTTACTCGATTCCGAATCGAGCAGGAACTGGGCCGACGAGACCACCCTGTCTCCCTCGTCGAGTCCGGCAAGGATCACCGCATCGTCTCCTGCCATTCTGCCGAGGGTCACGGATACCGATTTAAAGCGGCCTTCACCGAGCGCCAGCACCACCCGATCCTGGCTGCCGGTGCGGATCACCGCCTCTTTCGGCACCACCAGCTGTTCGGCATCGTTGTCGGCAAGTATGGTCACCGCGGCGAACATATTCGGTTTCAAGCGCCGGTCCGGATTGGCGAAACGCAGCCTGACCCGCAAGGTGCGGGTGGTTTCGTCCAGAGTCGGGTAGACATAATCCACCTCGCCCTGCCAGGATTCGCCGGGCAGGTAATCCAGCTCCATGCTGACCATTTGCCCCTGTTTTACCAAAGCGGCCTGACGTTCGAACACCTCGGCTTCGACCCACACCTGATCGAGACGACCGATACTCATCATGGTGGTGCCCGGCTTGACGAAGAAGCCTTCACGGATCTTGAACTCGTCGATCACCCCGCCCTGCGGCGCATAGAAGGTTACCTCCTGCATCACCTGACGGCGCTCCTTCAACTCCCGGACAAACCGGGGCGATACCTGAAGCGCACTCAAGCGCGATTCCGCGGCCTTGATCAGCACCGGGTTATCGCGCTTAAGCGCCAGCAGGTATTCTTCCTGCACGTTAACCAGCTGGGGGGAATACAAGGTATACAGCGGCTGCCCTTCGGTCACCCGCTCGCCTGCGGCCTTAACATAAAGCGTCTCTATCCAGCCCTCGACCCTGGGGTGAATGTGCAGCAGCTGATCCTGGTTGTACTGAATGTAACCGACGGTGCGTATTTCGCTTGTGAGGGATTTGCGCGTCACCAGCGCGGTACGCACGCCGAGATTGTTTACCACCGCGGGCGAAATCGTCACCGTGCCCGGCGCCTCCTCGGCGGCATCTTCTGCGTAAACGGGAACCAGATCCATCCCCATCGGCGACTTGCCGGGTTGATCACGGCGGTAGTTGGCGTCCATCGGCGCCACCCAATATAGCGGCTTGCGTTCTGCGCTGGCCTGGCCCTGGGCGCTCTCGCCAGGCTGCAAAAAATAACCAATCCCGATGCCGGCCAGCAGGCCGCCACCTAATACGGCAATCAACGTAGTGTTAGTTTTCATTATTTACTCCTTTACCGGCGGCGTAGTAATTCAGGCGAGCCAGCAGAATGGCCCGATCGACGCGAATATTCAGGGCGTCCAGTTTGGCGTCCAGTTCGGCTATTCTGGCGCGCATCACATCGCTGAAATCGCCGGTGTCATGGGTATAGGCATTAAGGGTTGCGGCCACCTGCTCGGCCATTTGCGGTAACAGGGTATCGCGATACAGCGCCGCCCGGGTGTCGAGGCTGGCAAGCTGGCTGCGCTCCTTCATAAACTGGCCCTTCAACTGTTGCAGGAATACCTGCCTGTCGGTTTTCGAGGCTTCGAATTCCGCTATTGCCGCCTTCACATCCTGATCCTGACGGTTGTCGTTGAACAGCGGCAGATCCATATTCAGGCCCACCGAGAGTAAATCGGCCCGACTGTCACCGACCGGCGTGTCGGCACGATAACCGTAACTGAGATTAACGCCGAAACGCGGTTTATAGCCTTCCCGCGCCACATCGACCGCGGTGCCGAAGGCCTGTTCACGTTGTGCAAGCGCGAGTACGGACGGATGTTGCGCCAGCATTTTCATCACATCAAGGTCGCTGAGCGCGGCAAAATCTGCCAGCGCAACCGGTTCCCGGGCGTTGCTGTCCAGCTCGCTTTCAAGCATCTCATAGGGCAGCCATTGAATAAGGCGTTTTTTCGACTGCGCAAGCATCTGCGCCAGGCGCGTCAGCTTATCGTCGAGCCGGGTCAGTTCGAGCTGGGCACGAATGATGTCCTGCTGCCTGGTTCCTCCGAGCGAGGCGCCGTAACTGGCCTCGCTCAGTTCGAGCAGCTGGCGAAAATAAATCTTGTCTTCTTCGATCAGTTCAATACTGCGCTGCGCCCGAAAGGCGTTAAACCAGAATTCGGCAACCTGGGCGCGCACCCAGGCGAGGCGATTTTCCCTTTCGAACGGCATGGCCTCGGCCGTTTGCTCAATCTGCCGACGTTTCAGCGCCAGACTGTCACCGCGACCGAACTGCTGGCTCACGCCCAGCTTAAACTGGGTCATGGCTTCCTGGTTGAAGGCAAAACCGTCGGTCGGCAGATTCGCCAGGGTCAGGGATAAAACGGGATCCGGCAAACTGCCGGAGCTGATGCTTTTCGCTTCCAGTGCGCTTTGGCGCAGGCGATTGGCCTCGAGCCAGGGCTCGTGGCGCTCGGCATAGTCAATGGCATCATTCAGCGTCAGCGGTGCTGCGGCCAGATATAAGGGGCTGCCAAGTAATAACAACAGGCAACCGCGAAGGTGCTTACGCAAGGGAGACATGTGGGCTCCTCAAATAAATATCGATATCACGCCAACGGCGTGGTGAAAAAACAATAAAGGGATTCAGATATGAAGGGCTGCGAGCGAATTTCGGACGCACTAACCCCGTGTCAGGCCGTAATGGGCGGTCGATAGAGGCCTTGCGCCGGGGCAAATGGTTGGCCGGGACGCGCCGCCAGGATTCTCTCGCCGAGAGGGCTTGAAGTGCTGTGGATTGGATTGGTCACCGGTAAACTGGAGTAATGACAGGCCCCGTCGGGGCAGTCGCAAGTGGTTGTGCAACAGGCCTCGCCATGTTTCGGAGCAGAGTCGTTCGCAGCGCCGTCGTGGTGCATCTCTGCCATTAGCATCAGGCCGTGGTCGGGGAGACCTTGGGCGCCATCGGTCATCATGTTGCAATGCGCCACACGCGGAGCCGCCGCCTGTAGACAGAACGTCACAAGCAGTAAGCAAGTCAGGCTAAATTTTGCCAACAGATTAAAACGCATTCCAAAATCCCAAAAGACCGTCGCCGTTGACAGATTCAACGATAGCGACATCGTTCTGACACGAGTATACCTAAATAGTTCAAGAAAGAAACTGGCAGGCACCCAAGTTAGCGTTTTTCATCAATTTTTGACAAGGTTGAAAGGGTTTCATCGGCGTAATCCCTGGCGTCGTACATCGACAGAAACAGTACGTCGGCAGGACTGGCCGGACGGATAGTGGCGAGCAGCTCCTCCGCCAGCGCCAACTGGTCTTGCTCCATCGCTTTGCAGAGCTTAAGTGCACTGCCCAACATACCGGCGCTGCTAAGCAGGGCACCGCACAACTGGCTGTCGAGAGAGAATTCCGCCACCACGGTTTCCAAACTAATATCGAGCACCGCATCGAGTACGGACAGCAGGCCGACCAGGTATCCCTGCTGAGCCATGTCCTCGCCGCCCGGCGCCAGTAAAAGTTCCATCAGCTTGGCCCGGACCAAACCGAGTCGGGTCAGCTCCGGCGGCTTGTCCAGCCCCAATTCACTCAATGCCAGCACACGGACAAATTGCCGGATACTGTCCTCACCGAGATACACCACCGCCTGATTGAGGGAACTTATCACTATGCTTTGGTTGGCACATTTGGCATTGGCCAACTTGAGGATCCGCGCCGTCAGGCTGAGATCCTTGGCCACCTTCTGCTCCACTTCCCTGAAATCGATGTCCTTATTCAGGGTGCAGGCCAACAGCTCAAACACCACTGCTTTGGCCGGTTGCACATTGGTAAAGCGCATCATTTCAGGACGGGCAAAGAAATACCCCTGAAACAGATCTGCCCCGGCCTTTTTCAGGTGTTCGAATTGTTCGTAGCTTTCCACCCGCTCGACAATGAGTTTGGCGTTCGGATAAAGCCGCTTCATTTTACGCACCCGCATGGCGGTTTTGATCAGCGGCTCTTCCAGCTCCAGCTTGATAAAATCGACATGTTGAAGCAACGCCTGCCATTTTGCATCGCCGTCGTAATCGTCGAGCGCAAACACATAGCCCTGTTCTCGCATGGCTGCCACTTTACGGCACACTTGCGGCAGCGAACCCGTGCGTTCCACGACCTCGATCACCGCAGTGCCGGGCGTCAACAGATGGGGCAATTCAGACAGCAAGGCATCGCAGGAGAGATTGATAAAGGCGCGGCTTCCCCCGGTCAGGCGTTCGATACCGACCAACATCAGGGCGTTGTAGAAAAGCTGTCCCGTCGCCTGACCATCACTGACCCCGGCAGGAAACCGATTAACAGTTGAATTTCGGTACAGCAATTCGTAAGCATATACGCTTTTGTCCGGTGCAAAAATGGCTTGGCGGGCAATGTACTGAATGTCGGCCGGCGTATCGGCCTGTCGGGGGGCACTGAGGGTCATCAATATCCTGTCTCGTTGGCTCACCAGCGAAGGAACCCTGACAAACTTTCCGTTGTGTTTTAGCTTCGTTTGTATAAAGCTAATATTCAGGGTGTATTAATCTTTGTCTTGGGAATGTAAATTGCGCCGGGTCTGTTGGTCAATCATTTTTTGTTGTGCGCTCGCATGTACCCAAAGCGCAGCTACCGAGCCGCTTCGCTATGATATCAGCGGCAGCGGTAACTGGTATCCCTACTATATAGACAACTCCCAACATCCCGGCATATTGGCAGACATCATTGGCGCCATTTTGGCACGCGCAGGGATCCCCGGTGAAATGAGCGTGATGCCCGCTAAGCGCATCAACTACGCGCTCTACAAACAACTCATCGATTTCGAGGTGATCAGCCCGGAATGGCTGACGACGGCGGAAAAAAACGATCCCGCCTTCGTATTCAGCATCCCGTTTTTAACGGTCAGCGAATATCTGGTAACCCTGAGTTCCCACAAAGACCAATTCACTTCCCGCGACGTCCTGGTCGGCAAACCGGTGGGAACCGTGCGCGGTTATGTCTATCACGACGATAACCGCTTTACCCGGGTCGACTTCCAGTCGGAACGGGAACTCGTGCTGGCGCTTGAAAAACATCGCATCAAGGTTGCCATCATCGGCGATTTACCCGCCAGACACTGGGCCAAAACCCTCGGTGTAGAGATTGCCTTCGGCGCCCTGCATTCAGAAGGAAAACTGCATATGCGGCTACTCAAAAAACATGCCCCGCTATTGGAAAAAATCAATCAGGCCATTCTCTCGCTGGAGCAGGACGGAAGTTTGCAACGCATCCTTGCTCGCTATAGCGACCACTAACCTAAAAAGTCTTTAAATCCCTGCAACCAGTATGGTTAATTTGTGATATACTGGCGTTTTTCCACCCCTCTCAATATATGAGTCAACGATCATGAGTATTGAATCTACATTACGTCAACGCAGCGAAGATAAGTGTGAACTGTGCGGTGCAACGGACAACCTGTCCGTTTATGAAGTGCCGCCCGTTGCGGAAGCACATTCAGATAAATGCATCCTGGCATGTTCAACCTGTAAGGATCAGCTGGAAGGAACAACGGAGCTGGATGTTAATCACTGGCACTGTTTGAATGACAGCATGTGGAGTCAGGTTCCTGCGGTTCAAGTTGTTGCCTGGCGTATGCTCAAGCGTCTGTCCGTGGATCAGGGCTGGGCCCACGACCTGCTGGATATGATGTATATGGACGACGAAACTCGCCAGTGGGCCGAAAAGGCGTTGGCTCAGGAAGACGATATCCAGCATCTCGACGTCAACGGCACCGTGCTGCAAAAGGGCGACGATGTAACCATCATCAAAGATCTGCCAATCAAGGGTTCTTCTCAGGTTATTAAACAGGGCACCGTGGTGCGCGGTATCAGCCTGAGCGATGATCCTAAGCTTATTTCGGGTAAGGCGAACGGCCAGTCGATGTATATCATCGCCGAGTACACGCGTAAGAAGTAATCCGGTTCGCGATAACGAGTTACAACAAAGCCGTCCCTGAGACGGCTTTGTTATGTACAGAACATACCGAATATGTGTTGTTAGCCGGGCTTATGACAGCACTCTGAAGCGGTCAGAGCCCTTCCCTGTTGAGGGATTTATTCGCCGACCAGTTCGATACTGCGGTAAAAGCCGCTGTCATCCGCCAGCAGCTCAACCAGCTCGGGCAGCACGCCGTCCATCATTTCCTTGAGCTTCCACGGCGGGTTAATGACTATCATGCCCGATGCGGTCATGCCCCGCTCTTCGGTATCGGCCGAGGTCGCCAGCTCAAACAACTGGATATTACGAATGCCTGATTCGCTCAGCCGCTGCTCCATGCGTTCGATACGCTCGCGCTCCACCACCGGATACCAGATCATATAGGTGCCCGAGGCAAACTTTTTATGGGCCTTGATAATGGTGTCCACCGCCTTGTCGTAATCGGTCTTGATTTCATAGGGCGGATCCATCAGCACGCAGGCACGTCGTGATGCCGGCGGCAATAACCCCAGCAGTCCCTGAAATCCGTTCTCGCCGCGTACCTTGAGCGAACGCTTGCCATGCATGTTTTCTTCGAGCAGCGCCAGATCTCTGGGGTGCAATTCAAAAAACCAGCCCTTGTCCTGGCGCCTGAGGTGGCTTTCGGCGACCTTGGGCGAACCCGGATAATAGGCCAGCTCCCCCTGATTAAAGGATTTTATCAGGGCAACATAGTCGGCTATCGCCTGGTTATCACCGCTGTAACCCCATAATTTGGCGACACCGTCGAGATACTCCCGGGTTTTCTGCGCATCATCGGACGCCAGGGTAAAAAAGCCCGCACCGGAATGGGTGTCGATGTAATCCAGCGGCTTGTCTTTTTGCGTCATGTAACGCAGGGTTTCAGACAAAACCAGGTGCTTGATAACATCAGCCGGATTACCGGCATGGAAGGAGTGACGATAGCTCAACATGGGCGCGTGCCTGTGGATTTTCAAATGTGCGCAGTGAACCACATGGACAACGGATTGGCAACCGCAAACTGAACAAACTTAATGGCAAGTGAAGGTTCCGTTAACCGGTAATGACAAAGCGCTTCAAGAATCGCCAAACAAGGGCGCTATCGCGCGTAACAACTGGCATCTTGGCCGATATTCCTTTACATTTGCAGGTTCTAGTACACAGTTAGCAGAGCGCATTTATGAACCAGGAAACCTTCTCCCATCTCGAACAACTGATCGACCAACTGATTTCCCGCAACAACCAGCTGGAACAGGAAATTGCCGGTCTGAAACAGGCCAACAGCAAGCTGGCGGATGAGAACGAAACCTTGCAGCTGGAAATCCTCGAAAACGAAGAAAAGCAGAGTGAAACCAGTTCTGCATTGGCCGGCCTGCTTGAGAAACTGCAGAACGCCGCAGGCTGATGACCGAAAGACAACACAGCATAACCATAGAATTGCTGGGTAAAACCCAGCAATTTGCCTGTCCGGCAGGACAGGAACAGGCGCTGATCGACGCGGCGGCCTACCTCAACGAACAGGTCGCGGCCATGAAACAGCGCGCTACGGTACGCAACGATGAAAAGGCGCTGTTGATGGCCGCCCTTCACCTCAGCCACGAGCTGCTGGAAGAGCGCAGGCAGCGACAGGAACTGAGCGCCCGGCAACAGAGCCTGTGCGAAAAACTGGCCGCCAGCCTGAGTCTACCCAACGGCCAAGACAAGACCGGGGATTTGCCGTAAAATGGCGCTTCGAGACACATTAAAGAGACGAACATGACGATTGCAAAAGACAAGGTAGTGAGCTTTCACTACACATTGAGCGAAGCCGGAGAGCAGATCGAAACCAGCACCCAAGGCGAGCCCCTGGAATATCTGCACGGCCACGAAGGCATGCTGCCGGGACTGGAAAAGGCGATGGAAGGCAAACAGACCGGTGACAGCTTCGACGTGACCCTGACCCCGGAAGAAGGCTACGGCCCGCGCTATGAAGATCGCATCCAGCGTATCCCGCTGAAGCACCTGCAGGGCGCCAAGGTGTGGAAACCGGGCATGACCGCCATCGTCGAATCTAACCAGGGACGCCATCAGGTGACCGTGGTCAAGGTTGGCCGCTTCAACGCAGATTGCGACCTTAATCACCCGTTTGCCGGCAAGACCCTGACCTTCGCCGTCAACATCATCGATGTTCGCGATGCGACCGAGCAGGAGCTGTCTCACGGCCATGTTCACAGCGCAGGTGGTTGCGGCCACTAACAGGGCATTATAAAAAGCCGCTTTAAAGAGCGGCTTTTTTGATCGGCATCACTTCCGTCTCTGGAGAAATGGCGCCAAATAAGCCATAGTTTTACCCATTCCCACACCTCAAGGAAGAAATGATGGACTCGCAACCCACAATCCGCGGCTACTGGCATTGGACCTGGCATCGCAGCGATGAACCGCAAGAGATCAATCTCAGCATCGCATTCAGCGGCTGGAATGACATTCAAAATGCCCTTTCACAAAGTAAGCAGGTCTACCCGCAACTGACCGGCGAGAAGTTTATCTGCCTGGGCGGCGGCAATAAAAACGGCGCCTTTACCGCCGCCGTGCTTGCCAGCCTGAGCAGCGCCATCGAAGCGGGAACCTTTGCCGACTACCAGGGCATCGCCTACGATATCGAGGTCGGCGACAGTGGCTTAAGCGATGCGTTTGCCGCGTCTTTCCTTGCCGCCAAACGCGCAAACCTCAAGGTGCTGGTCACCATAAGCCACAGCGCGCCCTACGGCATCGATGACGCTTATGATTTGATGCAAAGCCTGCTCAAGGATGAAAACATCGACATCCTCTCGCCCCAGCTTTACACCACGGGGAAAGAAACCGAAAACAACTATGCCACCAGCCACGGCATTGGCTGGAGCGACTACGGCCAATGTAAGGCCGCCATTGCTCCCAGCCTGGTCAGCG
>JBNKEN010000399.1:0-4038 GCA_050288805.1 Pseudoalteromonas sp. | reverse complement strand
CAGACTCCACTATGCGGAATGGGCCGGCGCGCTAATCGCATTCTCCGGCTTTGTTCACCTGGTGTTACCGGGGCTGACCACGCCGTCGCCGCTCGGTTTTATTTTGATGGCGGTTGCCGGGATTGCATGGGGCGGTTATACGATGTTTGGCAAAAATTCGCTTAATCCGATTCAAGATACGGCGTACAATTTCGCTAAAGCCCTGCCCCTGGTGGCCGTTTTATTGCTGCTGTCGCTCCCGTCACTGGCGCTGTCCGGCGAGGGTCTGGTGCTCGCCATTCTATCCGGGGCGGTGGCGTCGGGCCTCGGTTATGCGCTTTGGTATACCGTGCTCGGCAACATCTCGGCCACGGTTGCTGCGGTGGTACAGCTGCTGGTGCCTGTGCTCGCGGCTTTCGGGGGCGTGCTGTTTATGTCGGAGGCGATCACGCTGCGCCTCGTGGTATCCGGCGGCTTTATCTTGGGTGGCATATTGGTTGTCGTAGCGGGCCGCTATTATGTTGCCAACCGGGCTCAGAATATGAAATCGAACGATAAAGGCTAAAAAGGAAATTTACGCTGTGAAAAATGCTCTGGTCAGCATCCTTATCGGAGTGTCTTTGGTGATTGCAGGTTTAGCACACGCCAAGGCGCCACAAAGCAAGTTTTTTGATGCATCCGGCGTAACGCTGGAATACCTGGATGTGGGATCGGGTGACTATACGCTGGTGATCGAGTCGGGCGTAGGCATGGGAGTTGGATACTGGCAACCCCTGCTACCCGACCTTGCCAAGCGGGACCTTCGCACCATCATTTATTCCCGGGCCGGCAACGGAAAATCGACGCCCGCGAAAGACGTTTCCCTGACGGCATCGAATGCCCGCCTGCATACATTACTCGGCGCGCTGGGCGCCGGAAATAAACTGATACTGCTTGGCCATTCATACGGCGGTCTGCACGTCAGAACCTATGCCGCCGCGTACCCGGAGCAGGTGAAGGGACTGGTTTTGCTCGACCCCAGCCACGAGGAGTTTGCCGCCGCGCTGGCACGGTTGGATAAAGACAAGGCCCAACAAGATGCGGCGCGCCTGGATGACATGATGCAGGGACAACCCGAGTGGCAAGAGCTGCAGCGCATTTATCAGCGCCATTCCCTGCCCGACGACGGCATTACAGAACGTCTGCCGACCGTATTGGTCACCTCGGCGAAATTAAACGAGAGCAACTGGTGGATTGGCCACAGCGCGGCGGGAAAACAGGCCTGGCGCGAACTGCATAGGGCACTGCTCGAAAACAACCCTCACTCGGTGCATATCGTCAGCGATAAAACCGGGCACAACATCCCGCTCGACAACAAGCAACTGTTGCTGCACGCCGTCGATACGTTACTGTTTTTAATCAACGACATCTAGCAGCGAATGCCTTCAAACCCGGTTCGGGCCATAACCCCAAGGAGTAGTAAATGAGTATAGAGACATGGGTATCCTTCATCGCCGCGTCGATGATTTTGTGTTTTTCGCCGGGGCCGACGGTATTTTTGGTGATGGGCCAGGCACTCAGTCACGGCAAAAAGTCGGTATTCCCTCTGGTGTCGGGCGTGCTGTCCGGTGACCTGATAGCAATGAGCCTGTCCCTGGCGGGTGTCGGCGCGCTGCTCTCGGCATCGGCCTCCTTTTTCCAGATTATCAAGTGGGTAGGCGCCGTTTATTTGGTCTGGCTGGGCATTCAATCCTGGCGGAAAAAAGTCACCAAAGAGTCGCACAACGATCCTCGGCCGATGGCGAAACGCACCGTTTACCGCGACTCGCTGGTCGTTACGGCGCTGAACCCCAAGGGGATCGTATTTTTCATGGCCTTCTTTCCGCTGTTTATCGATCCAAACCGTGCCGTTTTACCGCAAATGAGCGTAATGGCGTGCACCTTTTTAACCGTGTCGGCGGCAAGCGCTTCGTTTTATGCGCTGTTCTCGGGCTACCTGCGCAACAAGGTGCGCAGCGCCCGGTTTCAGAACCGGTTTAACAAGGTCAGCGGCAGCTTGCTTGTGGGTGCGGGCGTGCTCACCGCCTCGATTCAGAAGTAAGGGCCGAGCATTAAAAAAGGAGGAGTTAAATGGATTTTCCTGTGTTGGAGAACGGCGACTGCGATATCGCGCTCAGCAAAATTAGGCTAAGCTCAGAACGGATTGTTTTGGTTTAAAAATCGTAAAGCGGATTTACAGCAAGCCGTTCATGGGAAGGAAGTCAGCCCGCTGAAAGATAAGCCCCGGAAGGATTAAGTGAAAAGCGCAGACAAAGAACAACTGATCAGGGAGCATCACCCGGAGATAATCCAGAAGCGCCTGGCCCGGGGGCCGAAACGGCAGAACATTTCCGACGCCGTACTCGGCGGCATCGACGGCTGCATCACGACATTTGCCGTGGTGTCGGGCTCGGTCGGCGCCGACTTTCCGCCGTCGGTGGCCGTGACACTCGGTTTTGCAAACCTGTTCGCCGACGGCTTCAGCATGGCCGTCAGCAACTATGAATCGAGCAAGGCGGAACAAGAATTTTTCGACAGCATCATGAAGTCGGAACAAACACACATCGACGAAATCCCCGACGGGGAACGGGAAGAAGTGCGGCAGATTTTCAAGGCCAAGGGCTTTGACGGGGCGCTGCTTGAAAGAATTGTCGATACCATCAGCGCCGACAGAGGCGTGTGGCTTGACGTTATGCTCGCCGAGGAACACGGGCTCAGTAAAACCTCCCCGACGCCAGGCTTGTCTGCGGCGGTCACCTTTATTGCGTTTATTCTGGTCGGCGCCATCCCCCTGATGCCCTATATGACCGCGTCGATAAACATATCCCAACAGTTTTTGTTGAGTTCGGTGCTGGCCGGCACCATGTTCTTTGTGATCGGCATGCTGAAAAGCCTTGCCCTCGAAAAGCCGTTGTTGTTATCCGGGCTGCGCACCCTGCTGACCGGCGGAGCTGCGGCCTCCCTGGCGTATTTTACCGCCTATTTTTTGCGCGAAGTGATGAACATAGCCGCCGGGTGACAGGGTCCCCGCCGGACAGTAACGGCCCGCTCACCCCATTTTTCAGCCCACCGTCCGGATCCCCGCCATAATGAGTGGGCAAGGTAAAAACAAGGACTTTCGATGATAGAAACGCGCACGGGTAACACACTGACATGCCAATCACCGCAGACGGCGGAGCTGTATCGGCAAGCGGTGGATTTAATCCTCGGCTCGGAATCAGGCGCCGCAGACATGCTCGATAAGGCGCTGGAGCTGGATCCGGATTTTGCGCTGGCGGCCGCCGCGCGCTATTACGTGGCGCAGGACACCGGCGAGCAGGATGCCGAGGCGTATCAACAACGGGCCGAACGGGGGGCATTGCATGCCGGCGACTGGGAGCGAGAACACATCGCCGTGCTGCTCGGCCTGCTCAACCAGCCGGGCGCGACCCGTGAGCGGGCCCTTGGCTACATAAACACGACGCCAAAGGATTTGTTGGTGGTGTCGAAACTGGCGGGCAACATGTTCTTCTTCGACGGCGCGGAAAAACTGCAAAACGTGTTGAAGGTGTTTGAATCCGTCGAACCGGCCCTCGCGGACGACTGGGCGCTTTTGGCCCGCCTGGGTTTTGCCGCCGGCGAGGCGGGACAACACCAAAGAGGCCGAGCGCTGCTTGAAAGGGCGTTTGCACTTCGCCCGCAGTCGCTTTACACCATCCATGGCCTGGCGCATCTGCTGCACGATGAGGGCGCCGCCGAAGAGTCGGCGACGCTGCTTGAAGACTGGCTTAAGCGTTATGGGTCCGGCGCCCGCGAGGGGCAAATGTACGGTCACGTACAGTGGCACCTGGCGCTGGCCGAATGGCAACTTGGCGAACACGATAAAGCCTTCGCCCGCTACCAAACCTATTGCGCCCCGGCTTCCACCACCTGCGGCCCGGTACTGACCCTCGCGGACTGCGGCGGCTTTCTGCTGCGGGATTATCTGCAAAGCGGCGAAACCCGCCCCCTGCCGAACGACGTGCTTGCACATATCGATCGCGTCTGGGGCATGATGGGTCA
>JBNKEN010000398.1:0-8041 GCA_050288805.1 Pseudoalteromonas sp. | reverse complement strand
GTGCCCTCTCGGGAAAGAACCACCAACGCACCCAATACGTCGCGGGCCCCCTTCAGCATAATGACTCTGGCATCCTCAACCTCGTTGTGACGTTTAAGCCAGGCTTCCAGTTCGTCGAGATTAAGCCTTTTTTCTTCGAGTTTGATCGTACGATCACAGCGCCCCGACAGGTTGAAACGGCCGTTATCAAACACCTCTCCACGGTCATCAAGAAGATAAGGAGAGGCCTCAACCAAGGGGGAGCGAAGCAATAAACGCCCGTTTTCATCCGTGCTGACAGAGACACCGTCAAACGGCTGCCAGGGCGGAGCGTCTTCGCCGGTTACCTGGCGATGTGCGATGCCGCCGGTTTCCGTGCTGCCGTATACTTGCGTAACGGCCAGGGACAGCTGTTGGTAAAGCGTACGGGCGGCCTCGTTTTCCAGCGGTCCGCCGGAGGAAAAAATCCGTGCTAAACGCTGTTTTTGTGCCACCAGCACATTGTCCTGGGACAGGCGTTTGAGCTGGGCCGGACTCGATACCAACACCGCCGAATCAGCGTCGCCCAGGCGGGTTGCCAGGTGCTCCGGATAGGCATACATTTTACAATCAATCGCGCTGCCACGGGATAAGGGCCACAACAGCCTAAACAATAAACCGTAGATGTGCTGATGGGACACCGTCGCGAGAAACTCGCAGGGTTTATGCGTACCGAAGCTAAGTTCCAGCGTATCCAGCTCGCGATTGATGACCTGCCAGTTCTTTATGACGGCCTTGGCTTCACCGCTGGAACCCGAGGTATAAAAAATGACTTTACCGCAATCTGGCCAGCGAAACGCATCGACCGCACCGGAGCCCTCGGGATGACAGTGATCCAGCCAATTTACATCCGCCGCGCCTTCAAGGGCACGCATATCACCGCAACAGGCACGGTCACTCGTTAGCAACGCCCTGAGCGTGTCGGCCTGGCCGTTCGGCGGCAACAGCACGGTTTTACCTGCCAAAGACAGGGTAAACAAACGCACCGCAAATTCAAACGGATCCGGGTGATAAAGCAGCACCTCGTCAAATCCACTTGCACCGCGCAGCCGTTGCCTGAATTCGTTGACCCGCGCGACAAAGTCGCGTTGGCTCACCTGCTCCCCCGCATGTTGAAAGGCAACTCGGGCGCCCGGGTTCTGCAAGCGTGCTAACATGCCGCATTCCTCGCCCGAACGCGCTTTCTGATCAGGATTTCGCCGCCCATCAGGATGCCCATCAGGATATAGGCTATCAGGCCGTTATACAGGCTCCAGATCTCGATAGCGGTAAAATAGCTGGTATACAGAGCCGCACAGCCGTTAAGCAGGAAAAACACACACCACACCTGCGTCACCTTGGCGGTATAACGCACCCCGGCCTGATCCAGCTCGGGCTCTCGCAGCCGGGCCAATGTTTCAATCACACTCGGCGGGCGATACAGCGAATAGGTGAAACTCAGCAACAGCGAAAGGTTGATAAGCACGGGGTATAAGCGGAATCCCAGCTCACTGCCACTTAGCAAACCGAAAAACAGGACGACAAGCACCAGTACACTGGCCGGTAACAGCCAGGGTATTTGTTTAAGCCGGTGTTTATTCAGCAACAATCTGGCCGAAACCCCGGCTGCAAGCAGCAGGCTGACGCCCTTGATGCCGATTGAATCCAGGCTGAAATAAACGATCACCGGATAGAGCAATAACAGCACTATAACAAGCGCCTTGCCTATTCCTGCGGCGGTATTCTTCAAATAAACCTCGGAACCAAATGTGAAGCGTGTTGGATTTGGGCTCGGCTTGATTAACTTACCAGCTTGCCGACTTCTTCGACCACGTCAGACACGGTACGAACCTGCTTAAATGCGTCCGGTTCGATTTTTTTACCCGTGATTTCGCGCAGTTTCACAACCAGATCCACGGCGTCTATGCTGTCGAGGTCGAGATCCTGGTAAAGGTGGGCATCCATATTTATGTCATCGGCGTCGATTTCAAAATCGTTGGTTAAAATGCCGTGTAATACATCATAAATTTCAGCTGCGGTTTTCATTCTTTGTTCCTACATCAAGCACGAGATTGATTGATAAAATTAGCCAGTGCGTTTACCGAGGCAAAATGGGCCTTGGTTTCTTCCGAATTGGCATCGATTTTTACGTCAAAGGCCTTTTTAATCGCAAGGCCCAACTCCAGGGCATCGATACTGTCAAGGCCCAATCCGTCGACAAACAGCGCATCATCGTCGCCGATATCGGCAGGTGTCATGTCTTCCAAATCCAGGCTATCGATGATGAGCTGTTTGATCTGTTCGTTAAGTTCGCTCATAAACTGCTAAGCTCCTGTGTAAAATAATCTTCCAGCTCACGCGTCAGGTGGCGAGCCTGGCTGGCCAAATGTTGCGCTTGCGGAATAGGGTCATTGTTTATCGGGCGACGACTGAGCTGCAGCGAAAACTGCGCTTTCACCGGCGCCACCCGGTACCAGGGGGTGCCCTTGGTCAGCGTGCTGGGTTGCATGCTGATAAGCACCGAGGTCACCGGTGCGTTGCAGCGCAGTGCAATATTTGCTGCACCGCGCTTGAATTTGAGTTGCGCTCCGGGCAAGGTGCGGGTCCCTTCGGGGAATACGATCAGGTTATTGCCCTGACGCAACGAAGCCTCGCAATCCACCAACAAGCCTTCCGGATCTTGATTACTGATATAGCCGGTGCTTTCTATCACCCCCCGCATAAATGGGTTTTTAAACAGGTGCGCCTTGACCACACAATCGGCATCGGGGATCACGGAGATCAGCACCACCACATCGATAAGGGATGGATGGTTAGCCAATATCAACTGCCCCCGCAACGCAGCCAATGCTTCGCGGTCTCGCACGGTAAAGTGAATCGCCCCGAGATAATGCATCAGCGCAACAAAAAATTTGAAACTGTAATGTACCGTTTTACGTGCGGCGCGTTTACGGCAAGAGGTATCGCGATAAACCAGCCTTTGCAGCGGGAACCAGAACAGGGTCAGCAGCAAGCCGCCTACGCCGAATACGGCAAAACAGAAACCGGTCGCAAGGATGCGCCAAAAGCGATTGAGTTGTCTAAACATGATGTTCTAAGCGCCATCCATGGGTATCGTTGGCAAGCGTTGCAGATTGCCGCTCGCCGAGTGCCAGTGCCAGCTGCAAACTTGCCGGCAAGGTTAAACGCTGCTCGGGGCACGCGGCAGTATCGGGGCTCAGCGTGAAATGAGGCTCCCCGTCCACGGGCAGGCGCAGAGTCAGGGCAATACTGTGGTCCATTTGCAGCTCATCGGCGAACGTTTGATATTCTTGCGGCAGCGCCTGATCGCTGTGCACCACCATCACCCTGTCCTCGCCTTGCATCAGGCGTGCATAGCCGTCGATGAGCGCCATCGGAAACGACCATTCACCGGCCGCGACAGCACTGAATGCCCGTGTATTTTTGGTAAAGATAGAAAACAGCCCGGCGGCTGCGTTATGGACACTTAGGCCAAACCCGGTAGGCGATAACTCTTCCTCGTGCGCAACCCCGTCGAGCAACTCTGCCGTTTTGTGCAGATCGCCATGCCGGGATGCAAAAATGCAAGGCAACGCCGCGGGATAGTTTTCAGTCACGCGTTTAGCAGTATGCAGGGTCATGCGTGCAAAGGGGCTCAAACGCCTGCGCTGAATGGCGGGAACCCAACCGAGATCAAAGGATTCGCCGTGGATAAAATCGGGACACTCAATCGCGAAACTGTCCGACTTCCCGGACTGCACCCAGACATACAGATTCTCAATAACGAATTTCACCGGAGATTAAATCCATTTAACAACGCGAGGACGGCGGATAATACTGAAATTTTCACAATTTTGCAAAAACTTGTAGGGATATTACCCGTTTCTTAATTTTCTATTCAGTTTCCTATCAGTGAACATTCATCTAATGCTACTGGGCGAATTGTACCGCCGATCAAGTTCTCACTGCCGGTGATTTGCATGACCCTCACGCCCTCGTTTTGTTGCGCTTCGCTGAGCGGCACATAGGGCAAACGAAACACGGGTTTAACCGCCCCCGTCATCATCAGGGCCGTATTGATGGCAATGGGATTCGGTTCGCAGAACAACCAGTCGAACAGCGGTTGCATCGACTTGTTCAATTCGGGGCTTCGCTTTTCCATCAGGTTTCGCATCAGACCCGGCACCAGGTTGGCTGCAACGGAAATCACGCCATGGGCGGCATATTCGTGGCGGGCGTCGTGGCACTGATCGTCATTTCCCGACCAGCAGGCGATCCCTTGCTTCTCGTAATAAGCAATTCGCTCATTCCCGGCGCATTCCTTCATGCCGACGAAATGCTTATGTTTGGCCAGCGGTTCGATAATCGCGGGAAGCAGATCCTGACCGGTGCGCCCGGGCACGTTGTAGATAAAGGCAGGGCCTTCATCGAGTACGGCGTTAAAGTGGGCGATAAGCCCGGCATCGGAGGTTTTCCCGTAATAGGGGTTCACCTGAAGCGCCGCGTCCATACCGCGGGCAAAGCCACCGCGCGTTGTTTTAACGGCCTCTCGGGTGTTATTGCCACCTGTATTGCCGATAATGGCCAGCTGCGGCGAAAACCGTTCTACACTGTGCGCTATCAACTGCAACAACTCATCCTTACCGAGTAAATGCCCTTCTCCCGTGGTGCCACCGACCACTATTCCCTCAACGCCTGCGTCAATCTGGTTGGCAACCAGCAGATCATAGGTATCAAAATCGATATCGCCGTTTTCCAAATAGGGAGTTTTAATCGCCGTGATAAGGCTGAGGGATTTAAGCTGTTCCGGGGTCCGCATAGTGTCAAGTTTCGTATCGTGTATGAGCGCCAATAAACTGCGCTATTTGTATCATAATTTCCGTTTTTTTCCGAGCACCAGGAAAGAATTTACTTGTCTTTTTATTAGCGCTGACGCAATATTCGAATACTGTATATATAACCAGTTAAATTATGAGTCTGCTAAACTACCTCAACGAGTCATTTTATTGCACCCAATCCCTCTGCCAGGCACTGAAAATCGATGCCGAAACGTTGCAACAATGGCAAGACAAGGGGCTGTTTCCCAAACCCAGTTACTGTATCCAGAATCGGATCCAATGCAGCTCCTACTACGGGATACACGAGTGCGACGAAGAACGGGATTACTATCCGCGCGGTCTCATCCAATGGGGCCAGCAGCTACAAAAGGGCAAGGTAGTCACCGCATCCGCCGCCTCCGACCTTTTTATGCAACAGTATGCGCAGGCGATGAGCAAATTGCCGCTGGACGCATTGGCCCTTGAAGCGGATTACGAAAGCGAAATGCAGGAACAACTGACCACCAGTTGGCAGCACTTTCTGACCGGAAAATATGGCGCTCAAACGGCTAACGGCAGCCTCGATGATATAGTCGCCTTGGATGTGGCACGCTATCAGATAGATACGATAACCGAAGCGATGACCCTCGATGAGCTGGATCAGGTGCAGCGCAAACGGCTGCACCCGGCATTGAAACTGATCAACCGCGCACTCGGTCACGGCCCGGAACATGAACAGCTGCGCTCGCTGCGTCGCCGCTATGTGGATGCCCTGATCCTGAAATACGACCTGTCGCTGAAAGCCTGATCAATCAGAGTGTTCGAGCCTGCCGCGCAGTATTTCAAATGCTTTAAGCACCAGATGCTGCTCCTGGCTCAGCGCATCGTACCAGGCGTCAAAAATGTCGTCGTTGTCATTGTCGCTCATCACCTGGTAGCGGGCCAACAGTTGTACCATTTCGCTCGCCGCCATCGGCAGCCTGTCGAGCTGCGTGGCGATATCCTCGGCCGAACCCGACTTTACCCTGGCCATTACATCTGTATCCATTTGAGAATTAGGCTTCTCCATTGTGGTTCTCCGCCGACGTTGATTCACCCAGTTATATCAGCACGGGAAAAAATCACCAGCCCTTGACGGTTCGTTTGCTCACGGATTCGCCAGTATGCTTTCTTTTCATACACGACAGTCCTGTTTCACTGCTTTTTCAAACAAGGGCTGCAACACATGACTTCCCCTTACCGCTTCACACCAGCCGTTAACCCCGCTGTTAACGCAATAGAGTGCCGAACCCGGCGGCAATTTCGGCAAGCGTCTGCGTGAGTCGGCAACGACCCAGGCGGTATCCGCACTTCGCAACATTTCTGCGTCGCTGCAGGCACTGCCGATGGCAATGCTTGAAAAGGAGCGCCCGCACTGGGTCTCGTACTGCCTGATCAGCCATTCCATCGTCTTCCCCTTATCGCAATGGCGGGTAATGTAGACCAGATGGCCGTCGACCAGCACCTTGAACCCCAGGTTTTCAACGGCCTGGCGAAATAGAAACAGCTCATTCTCCGGGCCGTGCCAAAACAAGGGCTCGGAGTAGGTACGACGCTGGGCCAGTTGCGCCTGTTGCTCACTCAATCCGGTTACATTCTGGATCCCGCGAATACCCAGGGCGCTGAAGCAATCGAAATGTTCCCCGTAATACGGGCTCAGCTTAGCGATCACCTGCTGCAACACCGTCCGGGACGGACCAAATACATAGCGCAGGTATGAACCTATTCGCTGCCCTCCACGCGGCATAACCGGAAAGTAATCCAACGGAATATAAACGGCCGCACCGTTTTCTACGATAAAGGGGTGTCTGTTTTCCAGGGTCTGGCGCAGCGGACCGAGTTCGGCCGCGGTTTTCGCTGTGTTGAAAATAACCGGCACCCCGGCTTGTTCAAGCTCAGCCAATAACGCCGGCAGCTTGCCGCTGGCGCCGGTTCCCTGCGTTATTGTGCCCTGTGTTGCCGTAAACAACAGGCAATCGGCGGGCGCTATCTGGCTCGGGTGAATATGCAGCGCGGTAATTTTTCGCTCCTCATTGAGAAGCAGGCAGGCGTCGGCATCGGTGCGTTCACAAGCCAGGTTGTACTCGCTG
Organism: Pseudoalteromonas sp.; assembly: GCA_050288805.1. Lineage (GTDB taxonomy): Bacteria > Pseudomonadota > Gammaproteobacteria > Enterobacterales > Alteromonadaceae > Pseudoalteromonas. Next base: position 1,098 of record JBNKEN010000398.1, on the reverse strand, counting down.
ATACGCTGAAAATGCATGATAAATTCACCAATGCCTTCAGCATCCATGGTGTGTTGTGTGACACCATATTGAGCAATCAGTTTCTGCTCTTGTTGCAACCGCCATTGCAGTACGGGTTTAAACCCGGGCGCCTGAAACTGGATAAGGTAATCGAGCCGTTCAAATATCCGCGCGTATTCGTTGGCCAGTGCACTGTTGACACAACGACGCCATACCCCGTCCGGATCCTGCTCCCGCTCCAGGCGATTAACCGCTGTTTCCAACATGGCGGCAGGTTGCGCCCGGCTGCCGACACACCAGCCCTCCAGGATCACCACATCAAGCGGCGCCTGGTTGCGTCGCCATAACGAGGGTTCAAACGGCTCATCCTCGGCCTTGTTGAAGCGAGGTATGGGCACACCGGTTCTTCCTTCTATCAAGGCAGTCAGCGTACTTTCCATCAGGGCAATATCATGGGTCCCCGGCACACCCCGAGTTGCGAATAAAGGGTGTACTTCATCGGCAAGGGCCTGTCTGCGGGCCCGGTCGAGGTAAAAATCATCGATAGAAATGGCCACTGCGTTGAGCTGGTATTTGCTTTTAAACCAACCCACCAGAAAGTCTGCCACCGTGCTTTTCCCGGCCCCTTGCACGCCGTTGATCCCGATAAACAACCCCCTTCCCTTGGGCTGTATCCTCACGCAAGCCTGCGCCAGCGGAATAAGGTACTGTTTTATCTGCTGACCGTAACCGAGCGGTAATCTGTGCCTCGTTAAAAACGCCTCTATGTCCACCTGCTTCCCCATCCATTTCAGGTCCATCCCTAGTATGAACCTTTCCCGGGTTCAGGCAAACCGATCGCGAAAAAAAACTTACCTCATTGAAATAACGTTTGTTTTTACTCAGACTGAGCCTTCTTATTACCTAGATACTGGTATTCACTGTAGCGCTGCAGGGTATCCTGGGAAATCGACTTAAAGAAACCGGCAGTTCCGTCGATACGGGTTCTGATCGATTGCACGACGGGTTGGTTTTCATGCTGCGCAAATTCGATGTTCAACAGAAAGCTGTCGAGGGTAACCGAAAATGCCGGGCTTAGGGGCTTGGTATTGGTGATTT
>JBNKEN010000397.1:0-4615 GCA_050288805.1 Pseudoalteromonas sp. | reverse complement strand
GTTGGAGGAATGAGGAGATAAAATGAGCCAGGTATTAGACGATCTGTTGAAACTGTTGAAGCTGGAAGAAATCGAGCAGGGCCTGTACCGGGGGCAAAGCCAGGATCTCGGGTTTCCTGCGGTGTTCGGTGGTCAGGTTATGGGGCAGGCGCTCTCTGCCGCCAAGGAGACCTTGCCGCCGGGTCGCGTGGTGCATTCGCTGCACTCTTATTTTTTGCGTCCCGGGGATAAATCGCGGCCGATCGTTTACGATGTTGAGAATATTCGCGATGGCAAAAGCCTGAGCACGCGCCGGGTCAGTGCCATTCAATACGGCAAGCCGATCTTTTATATGACGGCGTCGTTCTCCGGCGAATCAGAGGGGCTCAGTCATCAGGCCGAAATGCCCGATGTGCCGCCGCCCGAGGGGCTGCGCCCGGCGCTTGATTTTTACCGCGAGCATGCCGACCTCATCCCCGAGTCGATCCGCAACAAGTTTATCAGCGAAAAGGCCATCGAAATTAGACCGGTCGATTTTCATAACCCGTTTAAGCCCGAGGTGATGGACGCAACGCGTTATGTGTGGTTCCGCTCCAACGGCGCGATGCCGGACGACGACAGGATCCACAAGTATCTGCTGGCCTACGCCTCCGATTTCGAGTTTTTACCCACCGCACTGCAGCCGCATGGCCTTTCGTTTATGCAGCCCAATATGCAGGTGGCGACGATAGATCATGCGATGTGGTTCCACCGTCCGTTCCGTCTTGACGACTGGATCCTGTACGCCATCGACAGCCCAAGCGCGAGTTCCGGCCGTGGTCTGGTGCGCGGTCAGTTCTTCAACCGCCACGGTGAGCTGGTGGCCTCCACCATCCAGGAAGGCGTAATGCGCCAGCGCTGAGCAAACAAAAAAGCGGTCAGAAGACCGCTTTTTGTTTTGATACCGTGTCGCTGATCGACTGCCAGATATCGGCAGGTAAAAGCTCGTTCAGCAGGACATAGACGCCACTGAGTTCAGCGGTTGCCGTCAGGCGGTTGTCGTCGTTTGTACTGACCATGCCTTGTTGTTTCAGACCGGCAATAAAGGTCGAGAGCACCTTAGGATCGAAAAACTCAGGGCTCTTGATGCCGTGCAGGGTACCCAGGCGCTCGGCGACCTGTTGGCTGCGGCTTTCCAGTTCGGGCTGGCTGATCTCTGCGAGGTTCTCCAGCTGGGTAACTACTATGGCGTAACGTTGCAGGGTCTGGCTCAGTACCTTGCCCAGCATTTCCAGTTGTACCATGCTGGCCTGGGTTTTAACCATGCGAACGTCTTTTTCGTTGAGTTCCACCAGTCCGCGTGAGGCAAAGTTCGCCAGCACCCGCTCTACGTAATCTTCCGGCAGCGATGGCATAAACCACTCATGGGCGAAAAGCGGATACAGCGCGGCGACCTTTTGACGACATTCGTCTAGCGTCAGTGTGCGGCGCGTGTACAGCAGCTGGGCCAGCATGCTGGGAACGGCGAACAGGTGTAGGATGTTGTTGCGGTAATAGTTGAACAGCACGCGCTCTTTTTCGTGCACCGTGATGATTTCGCCGAACGGATCGCTCAGTACGTCGAACTTGTTGAGTTTCAGGGCGTGTTCCAGCAACTGCTCCGCGCTTTCATCTGGCACGCTGACCTGATTGCTGAAACCGGCGCTGCGTTGCAGGTCGAGGTAAAAGTCCATCTGGGCCAGCAGTTTCGGCTTACTCAGGGCGCACTGTTCGTTGACCAGCAGTATGGTGGCCAGCAGGTTCACCGCATTAAGCGCCGCGGCGCTGTTGATATGCTCCATGATCTGATCGGCCAACGACGCTACTTGCGGCCCGAGCCAGGCCGGTTTCTGCACGTCCGTCGGATGGATGGCTTCGCGCCAGTCGGGCTGGTGTTCGTTGAGATACTGATTGATGGAAATCGGTTCGCCGAAATTGAGGTAACCGCGGCCGTAATTCTTCAGGTTCTTGATCGCCTTCAAAATACCGAAAACCGATTCGTTCTTCTTGCTGTCGCCCGCCAGCTCCTTGAGGTAGGTGTTGATCTCCATCACGTGTTCATAACCGATGTACACGGGAACGATTGAAACTGGTCTGTCGATGCCGCGCAGCATGGCCTGAATCGTCATGGCCAACATGCCGGTCTTAGGCGGCAGCAGACGACCGGTGCGGCTGCGCCCGCCTTCTGTGTAGAACTTGACCGAGTAACCCTTAATGAACAGCTGGCTGAGGTATTCCTTAAACACCGCGGAATAGAGCTTGTTACCGGCGAAGGAACGGCGGATAAAAAAGGCGCCGCTGCGACGGAAAATACCGCCCGCCGGGAAGAAGTTCAAATTGATCCCCGCCGCGATATGAGGCGGCACCAGACCCTGGTGATAGATCACATAGGTCAGCAGCAGGTAATCCATATGACTGCGGTGACAGGGCACATAGATGACCTCATGTCCCTTGTTGGTGAGTTCGTGCACCTTGTCGATGCCTTTGACCTCGATGCCGTTGTAGAGCTTGGTCCACAGCCAGGTGAGAATGCGATCGGCGACCCGCACCATGGCATCGCTGTAATTGGCCGCGATCTCTTCGAGCAATTTCAGGGCGTTTTGTCTGGCCTCCTCAAGGGAGATTTTTTTCGTTTTGGCCTCGTCCTGGACAGCCTTTTTAATGGTCGGTGACGCCAGCAGGGAATTGAAAAGCTGCTCGCGGGTCGGCAGTTTAGGCCCGGTGGCGGCCAGTTTCTGGCGCCGGAAATGGACCCGGGCGACGCGGATCAGCTTATGCGGCAGTTCACCGCAATGGGCCTTGTCTTCGAGCAGGGTATTCAGTTCAAGCGGTTTACTGAAACGTATCAGGGTATCGCGGCCTGAAAACAGCACCACAAACAATTTGCGCAGCCAGCTGGGTGTCAGCGAATGAGTCAGTAAGGTGCCGAGACCCGGCTTTTCCTTACCCGGATTGCGGCCCCATAAAATGGTCACCGGAACGACCTGCACCTGGGTATTCGGCGCCTCGGCCAATGCCGTCAGTATTTCTCCGCCGTAAATGATGGCCTTGCTGTCGTTGCGTTTTTTACCGAACAGGGGGGAGGGATTCTCTATCCCGACAAAGCGCGGAATTTCCTTCCCGCCCAGCGCTTGCTTTTCCCGCGGGTCCGGCAGGCCGAGGCGACGGCACTGCCATGCCAGCGCGGCCCTGTCGCTGCGGGAGTTGAGCCGGGTAATATAGAAGGTGGCGATGTCCGGTTTCAGCCCGAGTTCGCTGACCGGGTCTTTCGGCAGCAGCTTGCTGCGCACAAATAAGGCGTTGGCAGTGCGGGCGAGAAAATTAAATAAAGGGTCAAAGATACGCATCGGTCTACCGGGGTGAAAATTTTGCGCAAGAATAGCAGGGAATCACTGGACTGACCATTATCAAAAAGACATCGATCCGGGTCGTCGTCGCTTGGGAGCGAACCTAACGGGAGCGGCGAACTTTCCGTCAGCCCTTGATTGACGCGATTATTTTGCAAAAGCTGTTGCATTTATCACCAGTTTGCCTATAATACGCAGGCTTCGAAAATCCCTGTGATGTTCGAAGCCTAAAATAGGACTTGGATTTCAAGTCAGTAAACAGGAATCCCGATTTGGGATTCAATGGTAGAAATAAGAAGGCAACCGACGTCTTAATGAAATTAAGTACGTTTCGGTCGTTTTTTTATGCTCTTTTTAAATGCTCTTTTTATTGAGGTTTAAGAATGTCTAATCAACGCATTCGTATTCGCCTAAAAGCTTTTGACCACCGTTTGATTGACCAATCAACGGCGGAAATCGTGGAAACTGCGAAACGCACTGGTGCTCAGGTACGTGGTCCAATCCCACTGCCTACACGTAAAGAGCGCTTCACTGTACTGATCTCTCCGCACGTAAACAAAGACGCGCGTGATCAGTATGAGATCCGCACCCACAAACGTCTGATCGACATCGTAGAACCAACTGACAAGACAGTAGACGCTCTGATGCGCCTTGATCTTGCCGCTGGTGTTGATGTTCAAATCAGCCTGGGTTAATCGGAAGATTAGAGAGGTTTTAGGAAAATGGCATTAGGTCTAGTCGGTCGTAAAGTGGGTATGACTCGCATCTTCACTGAAGATGGCGTTTCAATCCCTGTGACAGTTATCGAAGCGACTCCTAACCGTATTGCTCAGATCAAATCTGACGCAACTGACGGTTATAACGCGCTTCAAGTAACCGCAGGCACTAAAAAAGCAAGCCGTGTAAACAAACCAGAAGCGGGTCACTTCGCTAAAGCTGGTGTTGAAGCGGGTCGCGGTCTGTGGGAATTCCGCCTAAATGGTGGTGAAGGCGATTTTGAAGTAGGTGCTGAGCTTACCGTTGAAATCTTCAACGACGTAAACAAAGTTGACGTTACCGGTACTTCAAAAGGTAAAGGTTTCCAAGGTGGTGTTAAGCGCTGGAATTTCCGCACTCAAGACGCTACTCACGGTAACTCTCTATCTCACCGTGCTCCTGGTTCAATCGGTCAAAACCAATCACCTGGTAAGGTGTTCAAAGGTAAGAAAATGGCCGGTCACATGGGTGCTGAGCGTGTAACGACTCAAAACTTAGAACTAGTTCGCGTTGAC
>JBNKEN010000396.1:0-20099 GCA_050288805.1 Pseudoalteromonas sp. | reverse complement strand
CTTATTAACGGTCGCCGTGTTGCCATAAGCGCATTTGCCGAAAGCATTACAAACTCGTTCGTTGACATTAACAGCATCCCGGTTTCGGCCATTGAGCGTATCGATATCCTGAAGGACGGCGCATCGGCCATCTACGGTTCCGACGCGGTCGCCGGTGTGGTCAACGTGATCCTGAAAAAAGACATCGAAGGTCTTGAAATCAACGCGGGTTACGGTGCTACAGACGGCCCTAGCTACAACGAGCAAACAGCCAGTCTGGTATGGGGTACCCACACCGAGAAGGCAAGCGCCTCCGTGATCCTGGACTACTTCAAAAACACCGGTCTGGAATCAAGCGAAATGGGCCGTCTTGGCACGGCTAACCAGTCTCCATACGGCGGTGAAGATTTCCGTTCATCACGCGGCTTCCCTGGCTACTTCTACGTCAACGGCGAAAAAACCATTGACCCGTCGTGTCCGCCTGAAAATGCTACCGGTTCCGGCAGCTGTCTGTTCGACTACGGCCCCTACGGCTACATCACGCCTCCGGCGGAACGTGTCGGTGCCATTTCACAATTCGATTATAAGTTCGACAACGGCATCACCGGCTTTATGGAGCTGGCGGTTCAGCACAATACCTCTAAAGCGGGCGGCGCACCGACTCCGCTGGATGAAGACGCAGGCCTGACAGTGCCGTCGGATCACCCGAACAACCCGTTCGGCCAAGACAAAAACATCGAGATCGGCCGCTATCGTACGGTTGATGCGGGCCCTCGTCGCTGGGATATCGAGTCCGACACCCTGCGTTTCCTGGCCGGCCTTCGCGGTGAAATCGGCGATAGCTGGAGCTGGGAAGCAGCGATGCAGAAAGGCCGCAGCCGCTCAATGCAAACCGGTGACCGTTCACAGGGTTGGGTACGCGTAGATTATCTGCAACAGGAAATCGATGCAGGCAACTACAACCCATTCGGCGGCACCTACAACGATCCGGCCGTGATCGACCGCATCACCACCAGCCTGGTACGCCGCGGTGAGTCTCACATGACCTCGTTCGACGCCAGCGCTTCGGGTGAAGCATTCGAGTTCAACGGTGAAATGGTGATGATGGCCGTGGGTGTTGAATACCGTGAAGAAGACGTCAGCGACATCCCGGACGATCAGTTCCAACGCGGCCTGATCTTCGGCACCGAAGCGGTTTCTGCCGCCGCATCTCGCGACCAGTGGGCTGCGTATATGGAACTTTCTATCCCGTTGATGGAACAACTGGAACTACAATTGGCGGGTCGTTACGATGACTACAGCGATTTCGGTTCAACCACCAATCCTAAGGTGGCCCTGCGCTGGACTCCGCACGACAGCATCACGGTGCGTGGTTCGTGGGCACAAGGCTTCCGTGCTCCGTCTCTGGCGCAAATCGGCTTAGGCCCGTCTGAAGAAAGCCAATTCTTCGTCGATACCTACCGCTGTGAAGCGACCGGCAAAGACTGCGGCGTGCTCGATTACAACATCCTGTTCGGCGGTAACCCGAATCTGGAAGCGGAAGAATCTGAATCTTGGAACCTGGGCTTTATCTGGGCACCAAGCGCAGACTTCGGTCTTGGCATCGACGTATGGAGCATCACGCAGGATAACAAGATCGATGAAGCCGACTTCGGCGATATCTATGCGGCCAACTGTAACAGCCAAAACAGCTCTGTCTGTGTGCGTCTGGCTCCTCAGCCTGGCGAATCTCTGGGCGTAATCGACCAGGTTCACAGCACCTTCCTGAACGTCTCTTCGCAAGAAGCAGCCGGTGTTGATATTTCAGCCAACTATAACGTTGACCTGTCTGACATGGGTCTGCTTAAGTTCAACCTGGAATGGGCTTACATGAGCAAGTTCGATAAGGACGGCCGTGAGTATATCGGTGAATACCGTTATCCTGAGCATCGCTGGATCTTCAGCACCAACTGGGAAAAAGACCAGTTCAACGTCAACATGAATATCAGCTACATCGGCGAATTCGAAGATACGCCTGATATCGACTTCGACGGCGACCTGGATTTCGACCAAAATAAATCTCGCATGGTCGATTCTCAGGTACTGGTTGACGTTCAAGGTTCATACCACATGAACGACAATCTTAAGCTGTCATTGGGTGTTAACAACCTGCTGGATGAAGAGCCGCCGTTTGCTATCGGTGACGGTGATTCAGACCTGTATGGTTATGTGGGCAGCATTCACAACCCACGTGGTCGTTACATCTACACCAAGCTGACTTACAAGTTCTAATATTGACCGTCAGTTAGCCAAACAAAAAGCCGCGTTCGAGCGGCTTTTTTAACGCCTGAAACACAAAAAAAGCGCCTTAAGGCGCTTTTTCAATATTCTCACCGACTCAGGCCAGGGCCTTCAGCCGTTCCCATATCTCTACCACATGGGCCTTGTCGTTATCATCCAGTTCACCGCTATGGTAGGCCTTGACCAGGCTTTGCTCGATGCGCTCATTCAGTTCCTCGGCACTCAGCGCCAGCTGTTCTACCTGGGCGTAACCGATGGCCAGATCGAAGTGGCCGCGCAGATACCCGCCGGCAAACAATTGGTCGTCGGTGGCGTGTTCAACCAGGTCATCGAAAAACCGCTGAGCGGCTTCCACATAGGCTGTATAAGGCATTTATTTCTCCTCTTGGTGACCGACGCCGTACATGACATGGTCGTTATAACCCGTGATCACCTTGATGTAACCACTTAATTCATCGTCTAAGGCCGCGTCGCCGGTGTCGGCGATCAGGGGGCGTCCCTCAAGGGCCTTCAGCTTGGATTTGGTTGCAACCAGAATAATATTCTCGCGACCGATTTTACGAATGAGCGCCGGGCTAAGTTGCTGGTTGCCGCGCCCGAAAATATGGCCCTGCCCGCCGATCAGCGTGATCACCAGTTTGGTCGGCTTTTGCTCGGCGTAATCCAGCAGCTGGGCCGCGGTAAGATCGCTGGCCACCAGCGCCTGGTCGTCCACCAGATCGACGCCAAGCAGGGTGTTTTCCAGTCCCATCTCTTCCATGATGGCAGCCACCGTCGAGCCTGAGCCCATGATGTATTGCCACTCCTCGTCCATTTCGCTCACCACATAGGCCGCAATATCCGCCAGTACCAGCTCGTCCGATTCCTTGCCGCCGTTTTTTACCGCCTGAACATAACGCAGCTCGCCCGGCACCTGCATTTCGCCGTAACGTTTGGCACGCACCGTGCCTTGCCGGAATGCGTCTTCGTCGATGTCCATCACATCGGCATCGGCGACGCTGACCAGTTCACCGTTAATCAGCATTTCCACGACCCGGCCGGCCGCCTTGGGTGTAATCGCGTAAACCCCGGAATGAATTTTACAACCGGCCGGAATACCCAAAACCGGCGCCGTATCCTCGATGGCATGACAAATATTTCGGGCGGTGCCGTCACCACCGGCAAACAGGATCAAATCCACACCGAGCTTACTCAGGGCTTGTGCGGCGCGTTCGGTGTCAAGCGGGGTCGTCGGCGTATCGCACTCATAAACCACATCCACATTAAACCCGAGCGAGGCAGCCACCTGCTCGCCCATCTCGCCGCTCGCGGTATACACAGTGACACGCTCGCGGTACGGCAAGAGTACTTCCAAGGCCGCGCGGGTACGGATATTCGCCTTGGGTTCGGCGCCAAGCGCCAGGGCCTTTTGCGCCGTGTCGGCTCCGTCGCTGCCCTTGAGGGCAACACTGCCGCCAAGACCGGCCACCGGATTGACGATCAGGCCTAATTTAAACTGCATCAAATAGCTCCTTCTCGGCTTGCCAGCAAAAGTGGCTCGCCTGTAACGGCCAGGGTGTGCCGTAGAAATCACTCAGTGCCCGCAAAAGCTGCCGGGTTCGTTCATTAAATCCGGAATCCAGCAGACTCAGCACCTTGGCATGGACCCTTTGTTGAAAACTGAACCGACAGGTCTGCTCGCCTCCGAGGTTATCCGCCGACACGTTAAACGGAAAGCCGGCGGCCGTACAGAGCGCCCATTCAATGGCCTGCGGCAGCACCTCAACCTGTTCGAAGGCCTGCTGCTGCGCTTTGTTGCGACCGTCGGGGCAATACCAGTAGCCGTAATCCTCCAACTGCCTGCGGGCCTCTCCCGCCACCAGCCAATGGGCGGTTTCATGGAGCGCGCTGGCATAATAGCCATGCGCAAAAACGACGCGATGATGCGTATGGACGCCATCGGCGGGAAGATAAACAGGCTCATCTTCTCCCCTTACCAGCCGGGTGTTGTGGCTTTCAAGGAAGGTGTCTTCAAAAATAGAGATGATATCGGCTATCTGGTGCATAACGACAGGGGCTTGCTTACGAAGCCCGAATTGTACGGATTTTTACGTTCCTTTGCCAGCGTGCGAAAAGCCCGGCTGCGGCGGTTTACACCCTGAACCATATGACCGAGACATTATCTTATGGAGCTCTCAGCACTTAGATGGTGCCAATATTGGGGGCAACTGCAAATAAAAAAGGGCTCATTGAGCCCTGAGGAGTGTATACGGAGGCTAATGTCCCGTAATAATTTCGAGAATTTCCCGCGTGTTTTCCAGCACCCGATAAACCCGTCCGTCGATGCGGATATCCACCCGACCCAAGCGGGTATCCCGATGGATCACTTCACCGTGTCGGTAGGTTTCTTGCTGCATGGTGTCACCCACCGCCAGCTTGCGTTGCCAACCGGGTGGCAGAGGTTTTCCTTGGGCCACCTTCTTTTGCAACCCGGGAGGTAAATCGCCTTGATTGCCGTGTTTCGCAAGCGCAGACGCGTTATAAAGCAGAGCGCTGATAATAACCAGGGTATAAGCGGGAAATTTCATCTAAGGCCTCACAGAACATTGGCTTATTTTCCTTAGTAAAGCGTTCTTTGCCTGACCCTTGCCTGAATAGCGCACATTAAAAACGCTGCATATGCAGCGTTTCTTGTTTATTCCACCAGCCCTTTTATCGGGCCGTGTTCGAGCGCAACATGGGGGTTTTGACCTCGTTGCCTGAGCAGGTGATCCATCAGGGTGATCGCCACCATGGCCTCGGCAATGGGCACCGCGCGGATCCCGACGCAAGGGTCGTGACGCCCCTTAGTGACCATCTCCACCGCTTCACCGGCGGTATTGATGCTCTGCCCGGGCACCGTGATGCTGGACGTGGGCTTAAGGGCGATGGACGCGATAATATCCTGTCCGGTGGAGATCCCGGCTAGAATGCCGCCCGCGTGATTCGAGGTAAACCCGTCCGGCGTCAGTGCATCGCGGTGCTCAGAGCCCTTTTGTTCCACCACATCAAACCCGTCGCCGATTTCCACCCCTTTCACCGCATTGATGCTCATCAGACCGTGGGCCAGTTCGGCATCGAGCCGGTCAAATACGGGTTCGCCGAGACCGACAGGCACATTGCGGGCCACCACCCTGACCTTGGCTCCCACCGAATCGCCCTGCTTTTTCAGGGCCCGCATATATTCGTCGAGCGCCTCAAGCTTACTGGCATCTGGAAAGAAAAAGGCGTTTTGCTCAACCTGTTCCCAGTCGTAAACCTCGGCCTTGATGGGACCAAGCTGGCTGAGACAGCCGTTGATTTCGATGCCGTGAAACTGAGAAAGGTATTTCTTGGCGATGGCGCCGGCAGCAACGCGAATCGCGGTTTCACGGGCAGAGGAACGCCCGCCGCCGCGATAATCGCGAATGCCGTACTTGTGCCAATAGGTGTAATCACCGTGACCGGGACGAAACACGTCTTTGATGTCGCCGTAATCTTTTGAACGCTGATCGGTGTTTTCGATCAGCAAGCCGATGCTGGTGCCCGTGGTTTTGCCCTCGAACACGCCGGACAGAATTTTCACTTCGTCCGCCTCGCGGCGCGCCGTGGTGTAACGGCTCTGTCCCGGCTTACGCCGGTCGAGATCCCGCTGTAGATCGGCCTCGCTGATCTCCAGTCCCGCCGGACACCCGTCGACCACGCCGCCAAGGGCCGGGCCGTGACTTTCGCCGAAGGTCGAGACCTTGAAGCTCTGGCCTATACTGTTACCTGCCATTAATTTTCCTCATTCCGTATAATGACGCCGAGCGGGCCTGGCCCGCCAAATAAAGACGGCCAAACTGGTTGGCCGTCGAGAGAATTCCGCTTAGTCGGCGAAGTAATCCACCAACTGCTGCTTGGAAATCACAAACACCCCGAGCCCGCCCTGCTCGAATTCAAGCCAGATAAACGGCGCACCGGGATACAGCGCATCCATATGTATCATAGAATTTCCGACTTCGACAAATAACAATCCGTTATCGGTTAGATGTTCTGCCGCTTCGCATAGGATAGTACGGGTGACATCGAGCCCGTCTTCGCCGGAGCCGAGCCCGAGTTCGGGTTCATGGTGGAATTCCTCGGGCATATCCGCCAAGTCTTCCGCATCCACATAGGGCGGATTGGCCACGATAAGGTCATATTTTTGCCCGGCGACGCCGCTGAATACGTCGGAATGGATTGGGAATACGCGATCTGCCAGCTGGTAATCGTTGATATTGATGTCGGCCACCGCCAGGGCGTCGTAGGAAATATCTACCGCATCCACTTCCGCATCCGGAAACGCATCGGCCAGGGCGATCGCGATACAGGCCGACCCGGTGCACAAATCAAGAATGCGATGCACCGAATCCGGGTTTACAATCCAAGGCGAAAACTGCTTGTTGATGAGCTCGGCAAAGGGCGAACGCGGCACCAGAACCCGCTCGTCGACATAAAACGGCATGCCCGCGAACCAGGCCTGGTTGGTCAGATAAGGGACCGGGGTACGTTCGTTGATACGCCGTGCAATCAGGCTGCTGAGATGCGCCTTCTCGCTGGTCGTCAAACGCGCCGTCATGATCTCCTTCGGCGCATCCAGCGGCAAATGCAGGCTCGGCAAAATCAGGCTGACCGCTTCATCCCAAGCGTTGTCGGTGCCGTGACCAAAATAGATGCCGCTGCCGGCAAACTGACTGGTCGTCCAACGCAACCAGTCCTGGATGGTTTGCAGTTCCTCGCAAGCCTCTTTGCTTGCCGCTTCGCTCAACACTAATTCGCTCATTTATTTCACACACATGATTAATTTCTACTGCCGCCTATTGTAGCGGCTTTTACCCTCGATTTTTACGCTTTTTTTGTTTAGACTTCGGGCCATGAAAAAGCCGATTCCCCCCACCTCACTCTCTGAAGACGAGATCGATCTGTTCCGCCAGTCCGTAGCGGGCACCACACGTTACAAACAGGATACGGTGCGCTTTGCCAAGCAAACCAAAGGGTCGCAAAAAACCGACCTCAAGCAACAGGCAAAACAACAGGGTGCCGAGTTCTATTTCTCCGACGAATATATTCCGGATATAGATACCAATGGCACGGTCAGTTACGTAAAACCGGGCCATGAAGCATTTCTCGCCAAGCAATTGCGCCGCGGCGATTACCACCCGGACCTTATCCTCGATTTGCACGGCATGAACAAGGAAAGCGCCAAGGAAGAGCTGGCGGCCCTTATCAACGCCTGTAAAAAGCAGCACTTTGCCTGCGCCTGCATAGTGCACGGCATCGGTGAACGGGTATTGAAACACAAGGTACCGCAATATCTGGTGCAGCATCCTGATGTGATTGCCATACACCAGGCGCCGCTGGAATACGGCGGTAAGGGCGCCTTGCTGATTTTGGTGGAATTGCCCGAAAGCGACGAATTTCGCCGCTGAGGGAATGTTGCGTTACGGGGTGGTCAGCGAGATAAGATCCGCTACCCGGCTTTCGGTGTCGTAGTCGAGTACCGCCACGCCCGCTGTATGAAACAGCGGCATCTGCTCGGGGCAGAATTGATCCACTAAATAACTGACGATCGGCATATGCGCCACCACCAGCCAGTTTTCATACTCGGGATGCATGTCAATCAGCGCCGCCAGGTAGTCGGCGGCCAAGGTCGGGTCGGCATTTGGCGTGATGTCGCTGCAGATTTCGTCAAACGCCGGTGTGCCACACACGGCTTTGACCCCGTCGGCTGTTTGCCGAGCCCTGACATAGGGGCTCACCAGCATGGCATCCGGAGGATAATGAGCCGCAATCCACTCGGCCATCTTTTTTACTTCCAGGCGGCCGATGTCCGTTAATTCTCGTGTTGTATCGTCGGCCTGCATCGGGCCCGCCTTACCATGGCGCATTATCAGGATTCTTTTCATAACAAAAATCAAGCGATTAACGATTTAAAAGAAGTCGCTAAAAGTATAGCCACAGAGTGTAATTGTCCGCTATATTTTAACAGTGCAGTTCTCTTTTTATGATATTCAGGTCGTGCCTCGGTTGTTAAACAGCCCTGAATTTATCATGTTTTTCAACCGCAAACATATCAGTTTCAGGAGCGCCCATTGAATATCAGCCGCAATGATAGCAGAACTTATCAGCCCCTGACACTGGCTAATGGTCTTAGAGTGTTGCTGATCCATGACCAGGATACCAGCAAGTCTGCCGCCTCACTGGCTGTCAACACCGGGCATTTCGACGACCCCGAAGATCGTCAGGGCATGGCCCATTTCATCGAACATATGCTGTTCCTGGGTACGGATTTGTATCCCGAATCCGGCGGTTTCGCCCAATTTGTTTCTCAGGGCGGCGGCAACAGCAACGCCTGGACCGGCACCGAGCACAGCAGCTATTTCTTCGATATCAACAATGCCTTGTTTGAAGAGGCGTTGACGCAATTCAGTCGCTTTTTCATCGCTCCCTTGTTCAGCCCGCAAGACGCGGAAAAAGAGCGCAATGCCATAGACGCGGAATTTAAGCTCAAGATAAAAGACGACGGCCGGCGCATCTACCAGGTACACAAGGAAACGGTGAATCCCGCCCACCCGTTTGCCAAATTTTCGGTCGGCAACCAGGATACCCTGGCCGACAGAGCGTGCTGTATCGCCGATGAACTGAAAGCATTTTTTAACGCTCACTATCAGGCCCAGTGGATGACGCTGGCGATATGTTCACCGCTTCCCCTCGACGAGCAACAGGCATTGGTCACGCGCCTGTTTGCCGAGGTTAAGGGCGGTGGCCGACCAAAACCGGCTATAGAATCTCCGCTCTATCGCCCCTGCGATTTGGGCAAGGTACTGCATATCGAACCGAACAAGCATCTGCAAAAGCTGATTATCAGCTTTGCCATGCCGAACATAGATCCCATGTACGAGCACAAAACAGTGAGCTTCGTCGCTCACCTGCTCGGTTATGAAGGACAAGGCTCGCTGCATTCCATCCTCAAACAGCAGGGCTGGATCAACGCCCTTTCCGCCGGTGGCGGCATCAACGGCAGCAATTTTAAAGACTTTAACATCAGTATCGCCCTGACAGATGAAGGCATCGAATACTATCACGACATAGTGGAAATGCTGTTTGAGTACATAGCCCTGATGAAACAAAGCGTGGAGCTGCTGCCGAGACTGTACGACGACAAAAAGACCCTGCTGCAAATTGCCTTCGACAACCAGGAGCTTTCGCGGGTCATCGACTGGGTTAACAGCCTAAGCATCAATATGCATCACTACAAGCCTGAACATTATGTCGAAGGGAACTACCTGATGACCGGGTTTAATGCGTCTTGCTACCGCGAGGTCATGAGCTGGCTGTCGCCGTTCAATATGCGCCTGGTGCTGATCCATCCAGGGGTGGAAACCGAACACAGAACCCGCTGGTACAACACCCCCTATAGTGAAGAACAGCTGTCCCCCAGCTGGCTCAAGGCGCTGGCCTGTATCGACACGCCGCTGGAAGAAATGTCCCTGCCGCGGGAGAATCCCTACCTGACGCGGCCGGTCGAGCTTTATCGGCTCGAAGAGCCCAGGGAAACACCGGAACTGCTGAGTGTCGAGCCCGGTTTTCATTTCTGGTTTAAACAAGATGCCACCTTCCGCGTCGCCAAGGGACATTTTTATCTCGCCATGGACTCCCTCTACGCGGTCAAGGATGTGCAGCACATGGCGCTGACCCGCCTGTATGCGGATCTGTTTATGGATGCGGTCGCCGAAGATTTTTATCCGGCCGAACTGGCGGGCCTCAGTTATCACCTTTCATCCCATCAGGGCGGACTGACACTGCACACCGCCGGACTTTCATCAAGCCAACTCGATCTGGTGGAAGGCCTGCTCAACGCCCTGTTCAATCAGGATATCTGCGCCAAGCGTTTCGCCGAGTATAAAAAGCAGCTGGTTCGCCATTGGCGCAACAGCAACGAAAACAAACCGGTCGGTGAGCTGTTCAGCCGGCTGGGGGCCCGCCTGATGCCCTGGAATCCGACCCCGGACGAGTTGGCCGATGCCCTCAGCGACACCTGCTACAACGAATTTAAACGTTTTCGCAAAGATTTCTTTAAGGCCCTGCACGTAGAAGCGTTTCTGCACGGCAACTGGCGCAAGGCCGATGCGAAGGAGTTCCATAACCATGTGTCGGGCCATTTGGCCAGCGTCACCACCATTGCCGACCTGGAACGACCGCTCAATACCCTTAGGGAACCGGAACAAACCAAGACCACACTGCCCTGCCATGATCACGCCATGGTGGTTTACTACCAGGCGCAAACCGATACCAGCCGGGAAAAAGTCACCCTGATGCTGCTTAACCAATTGATAAACCAAGATTACTTCACATCATTACGCACCGAAAAGCAGCTCGGCTACCTGGTCGGCGCCGGCTATGCGCCGTTTAACAACCGGGCCGGACTGGCGTTTTACGTACAATCGCCCGGTCACGATGCGACCCAGATACTGGCTATCCACAAGGCATTTTTAACCGATTATCTCGGCAAACTCGATGAACTCAGCAATGAGGAATGGGAGCAAAGTAAGGAAGCGCTCTATCATCAAATTGCAGAACAGGACAAAAACCTGCGCCTGCGTTCACAACGCTTCTGGTTGGCCATCTGCAACGGCGATCACCTGTTCGAAATGCCCGAGCGTTTGCTTGAAAGCCTGGCGGACCTGACGCTGGAAGAATTGCGTGAATACGCCCAAAGGACCTTCAGCGAAAAAAGTCCTCGTATGGAATTACTGGCAGGCCCACAGGCGAAGCAGGCACAAAAAACACAACGCTCCGCGTGATAAGCTTTGACACACTAAGGAGCTTTGTTTTACTGTACCTTTGATGGGGTATACAAAAGTATCTATATGCTTTTCAGGTTAAGCACAACAATAATAAAAACCGGATTTGCGCTAAGCATTCTGACAACCAGCCTACAGGCGCTGGCCAATCAAACCGACATAACGCAGTTCTCACTGATTGCGTCTATTTTTGTGCTCGGCTGCCTGTTTCCCCTGATGCTGTTTACTATTTACAAGCTTAAACGCTCGCAGCGTGAACTCAGGCTCTCTGAACAACGACTCAGAAGTACCATAGAAGGCAGCGGCGATACCCTGTGGGACTGGAATATCAAAACCGGTGAGGTCATTCGTATCAACGACAGACTGCTCAGTAAAAGCGACCCCGAGCGTTCATTCCCCCCCAATCGCAACAGCATTCACCCCCAAGATATCCCCCAGGTAGAACAGCTGCTGAACGCACATCTGGCCCAGCAAAGCGACTTTTTCGAGGCCAGCTACCGGGTTAAGGACAGCTTAGGTAACTGGCGCTGGGTACTCGACCGCGGCAAGGTGGTCGAAAAAGATGCCCTGCTTAACCCGCTCAGAATGGCGGGCACCATCAAAGACATCAGCCACCTCAAACAAACCGAGGACAGGTTGAATCTGTTTGCCAAGTGCGTGGAAAATCTCTCCGATGCCATCGCCATCTACGACAAGCATTTCAACCTGGTGGATCTCAATCCCCGTTATTTGACCCTGTTCGGCGGCAACCGCGAACGCCATCTGAATAAGCCCCTGATCCTCGGTGGCTATGACAACGATTTCCTTGCAGAGCTCAAGGCGAGGGTGCGCAAAGATCACCACCTGCAACAGGAGCTGACCCTGCGCAATGCCCTGAACGAGCTGGTGCCCGTCGAGCTGTCGGTCGACGAAATACGCAACGAGGACGGAAAACTGGTTTATTACGTGATGTCCTATTCGGATCTGACGGAGCGCAAGAAAACCGAATCGGCACTGCACAATTTGTCGAATCGCGACCGCACCACCGGCCTGCCGAACCGCAATCTCTTCTTTACCAACCTGAAAAAGCTCGCCGGTCAGGGAACCGAACATGCTCTGATGGTATTCGACCTCGACAACTTTAAGAAAATCAATGACTCTCTCGGTCACCAGCTGGGCGACAAGCTGCTTTTAAAACTCGCCGACAGACTGCGCAAACTGACTCGCGAACAGGATACCTTCTATCGTCTCGGCGGCGATGAATTCGCCCTGGTGCTCGCCGGCACCAACGATATTCACACCATTACCCGGATCACCAAGCAATTTCTCGCGGTCATCGCAACCCCCTTTAAAATGGCGGGCCATGAACTGGTGATCACCAGCTCCGTGGGCATAGTGCTGTTCCCCGAGGACGGCAACAACCCCGAGACCCTGCTGAAAAACGCCGACACCGCCATGTATCACGCCAAGCAACAGGGCAACCGTTATCTGTTTTTCAACGACACCATGAACCAGCAGGCGGTGAAGCGCCTGCAAATCGAAAACCTGATGCGCTACGGCCTGAAGGAAGATCATTTCTGCGTTTTCTATCAGCCGAAGATGAATATCAAAACCGGTCAGCTGGTCGGCATGGAAGCGCTGGTGCGCTTTATTACTCCTAAAAAGGGCCTCATCAGCCCGGCCCAGTTTATTCCGGTGGCAGAAGAAACCGGCCAGATAGTAGAAATCGGTGAAGTAGTGCTGGACAAGGCCTGCCGCGACGTCAAGGAATGGACCCAGCTGGGGCTGTTCAGTGGTCGCGTGGCGGTCAATTTGTCGGCCAAACAGTTCAGTCTGCCGGATCTCACCAGCCGTATTGACGTGATCTTACAGCGTCACCAGTTGCCTTCGTACTACCTGGAACTGGAAATTACCGAGGGCACGGTCATGGACGATCCGCAGCAGGCTATCAAGATCATGCGGGCCCTGTCGAGCCGCGGCATTCACCTGGCGATGGACGACTTCGGTACCGGTTACTCATCGCTCGCCTACCTCAAGCAGTTCCCGCTCAATACCCTCAAGGTAGACAAGGCCTTTATCGACGATATGAACACCGAACGCGGTCGCAACATGGTGGACTCCATTGTCACCATCGCCCACAACCTGGGACTGCACGTGGTCGCCGAAGGGGTTGAATATGAATCGCAAATCCCGCTGCTTGATGCGCTGCACTGCGAAACCGTTCAGGGATATTTCTACTCAAAACCGCTGTCAAAAGAACAGTTCACCGACTTTTTACTGCAACAGCGCCAGCAAAACAAGGTCAGCCTGAGCCTGGTACAACAACCGGCCTGATCAGGGACGCCAGGCAATGGCGCCCTGCCCTGCATGTCGCAACAGGGCACGGCGATAATGGATATTAAACAGCAGAAACGCCAGAGGGCCAATCAGGCCACCGAGCAGCAACCAACGTTTTACCGGCATTCCCTTGCTGATGGATAAACGATACATCACGCCAATACATAACAGGTTTACCAGTAACAACATACGCCCTCCGGAAAATTGAGGGCGCATGATAGCAAAATCCCGCAACTGGTTAAAGGGTGAGCAAGCCCTTTTGAATAACATCGATATTTCAGGCTCATCAATCAATTCCGAATCCGCCGACAAAGCCTTATTGTCGACATTCATAATGAAAATATCGCTAAATATATTGATTAAATATTTAAAACCCCAATTATTGTCGACAATTAATTGAGCGAGGTAATTTTTATGTGGTTTGATTTTTTCGGGGCTGTGAACACGTTTTTTATCCTCTTCAGTTTAATCGGTGTGTATTCGCAGGTGCGCACCATCTGGCGTAGAAAAAGGATGCACGAAAAGCACCCGACCAAGATCCTTTCGCTGAAAATGTTTATGGTCAGTTTTCTCGCCTACTACTCGTTTTTTGTTTACGGCATGGCAATAGAGCCCTTCAATCACTACATAGTCTGGCCGAGACTCTGCGCATCGGTTCTGGTCGGCATCATCCTTTACGAGATATGGCGGGACAGAAATACGGCCCGCTCCCTGATGTGTTTTGGCATTGCCGTTTCCCTGCTGTGGGCGGGCGCGTTATTTGGCGCGCTCGGCAATGCGTATAGCGATGAAGGGCAGCAATTGATGGCAGTCATGATAGTGTGTATAGCGGTGCTGATTGCGCACGGCTATTGCAATCAGATTTCACTGGTATTAAAAGCGGGTGATACCGGCGCCCTGGATATCAAAATGAGCCTGTTTATCCTGATGATGGATCTCTCTACCATCGCGTTTGCAATCAGTATGGGGCTCTCGCTCGGCTGGCCGCTTTTACTGTTGGCAACCGTCAGCGCCGTGACTAAACTCGTTGTGTTATATCTCTTTCGCTGGGTGCGTACCAACCCCGTGGCACAACAAAGGCGCCAGGAAAATATTCAGTAATTCCATTTCCCATTGATAATCATGAGCTAACGGCTACAGTTAAGCTAAAAAGCAACAAGGAATTAGCGGATGAACGGAAGACGCAACAGCACGGCATCGACTCATACTTCACACTCTGCACCGCAAAAGGATCTGGTTACGGCCAGACTGGAATTAAGAAGCACGGGAGCCGGGCGTATGACGGGGGATCTCGCTTCAGTAAATAAAACGGGAAAAAACACCGGCTGGGCCACGGGCGCCTCGCCCGCAGACAATCAGGTGCC
This sequence comes from Pseudoalteromonas sp., assembly GCA_050288805.1. Classification (GTDB taxonomy): domain Bacteria; phylum Pseudomonadota; class Gammaproteobacteria; order Enterobacterales; family Alteromonadaceae; genus Pseudoalteromonas. Next base: position 5,338 of record JBNKEN010000396.1, on the reverse strand, counting down.
AAAGTTCAGTGCCCGCAAAGCGTATGTTCAACAGCATCATGCCGATCATCCTTTGGCCCAAAGTCTGCTCGGCAGACATACCGGCGCCGCGTCCGACACAGAAAGCAAGCGAGGCCTGTCTTGCGCCGAAGGTCACAGCCTGCTCCAGGCTCATAAGGAAATGATGACCCAAGGCAGGGTCCATGCACGCGATCAACTGGAGACGTTTAAGGAATCTCTCATTCCTACGCCCGCGCAACCCACCTTTACCAGCAACACCAAAAGAGCACGTAAAAACCAGATGATGAATGCCTGGGAGCGCCGCAAAGAAGAACGCGAAAGCCAACTCAATGCATTGGCAAAATCCATGACCGGCATGGACAGCTGGGAAAGCTATTCGGCGCGGGAAGCAAGCTTTATGGCCTGGAACGACATTCAACAGCATGGCCAGTTAAGCCATATCAGGCACGATCCGCAAAGCGACATCAAGCCCGGGCAAACGATGGCGCCCTGTGAGCAGTGCCGACACGACATAGTTGCAAAGCTGAAAAAACCCGTAGCCTAGCAGGCCCGGATGGTCGTCGCTGAAAATGGCCGTAGACAACCGGGTTTATGGCATCGGGAGAGACGTATGATCAAATGTGTGTTTTTCGACCTGAGCGGCGTGCTCTTCGAGGGCACCCGCGTTATTCCCGGCGCCGTCGAAGCGGTGAATAAGGCGCAAGCAAGCCACCTGGACGTGCGCTTCGTCACCAATACATCGCGAATGAACCGCAGGCAACTGCTCGCGGGGCTGCGCGACATGGGTTTTAACATTCACTCCGAGCAACTGTTTACGGCGCCGGATGCTGCCAAGGCCCTGATCCGGGCCAATGGCTGGCGCCCCTATTGCCTGCTCCATAAAAACCTCGAAGAAGATTTTTCTGATATTGATCAAACCGCCCCCGATACCGTGATCATCGGCGACGCCGCTGACGGCTTTTGCTATGAGCGCCTCGACCGGGCGTTCCGGCTCTGCCAGGCCGGGGCCAGGCTTATCGGTCTCGGCCGAAATCGCTATTTCAAACTCGACGGGCAGTTGCACCTGGATGCGGGGCCGTTTATCGGCGCCATCGAATACGCCGCATCCTGTAAGGCGATCATTACCGGCAAACCCTCCTGCGATTTTTTCGCCCAGGTCATTGTCTCGGTTAATGCCGAGGCGGATGAGATCCTGATGGTGGGCGACGACGTGTTCGGCGATATACAAGGAGCGCTGCAATCGGGTATGCAGGCCTGCCTGGTCAAAACGGGCAAATACCATGATGGGGATGAAGATTTGATATCCGGACGCTTCGCCTGCGTTGACAGCATCTGTGAGGCGATCGCACTGGCCCTTGGCAATGATCCGAGCAATAAAGAGCGCTGATTGGCCGTCGATTTTTTTACAGCCTCTGTCGTAAGGATTAAACAATAACCATGCAATTCAATAAGATATTAATTTGGCGCAAAACCTGCTTTTGTTCAAATAAACCGACCTCACACAGCCTATTTGTGGAACAAGGAGATCGCAATGAACAAACAAATAATGGCAGCGGCAGGCGCATTGGCCGTTCTCTTTTCCGCGGCAGCCAACGCGACCTTGATTGGCTACGACAGTTGCAGCGGCGCAAACGACTGCCTGATAGCCCCGACCGATGCCCCTATTCCGAATCCCATTGTCGCCAACCCGAATAACGGCCTGTTACTCGGCTGGGACGAGCTGCAAAATGTCACCCTCACATCCAATCTGTACGTGAATCGGGTGGCCGACACCGGCGCCAGCTTTATCGGCAACGATTCCAATGGTTACTACATCAAGGCCGGCACCATAGTGTCGAGCCATTATTTCCAGTGGGATCCGGGGGCGGGCAGCAGCTCTACGGTCACGGCCCGCATGAATTTTGACTCGGAGATCTTCGCATTTATCACCTCCGATGCCAATCTGTTCGCCAGTGACGCCCAGCTCGGTCTGCCCGGCTTCGATTATGCCGATTTCGGCCTGCGTGGTTTGGAAAGCGGCGATACCACCAATTTCGGTCCCGGCGGAGACTACAGCCTGGTCGACATTCGCTGGACCGCCAGCTCACCCGGTGACTGGACCCGGCTGATCACCGCCTATTCCCCCGGCGGAAACCCGGTGCCGGCCCCAGCTGCGGCAGCCATGCTTATTTTCGCAATCGCCGCATTGGGTTTTCGCAGGAAAAAGGCCTAGCTAGAAAATAAAAAAAGGCCACCCGAGGGGGTGGCCTTTGTCAACAACAAGTACTCAATCACTAAGCTTCGCTGTCCTTGGCCTTTTTACGGCCAGGCTTTTTCTTTGTCACCGGTTCCTCGGTCGCCGTTTCGGCTTCAACGGCAGGCTCAGGATTTTCATCCGCCGCAACCGGCTGTTCGGGGGTCGCCTCAGCCTCTTGCTGTTCGTCCGCTTGTCCGGCGCTCGATAAATCGGCCGCTTGATCGGTCTCGCTCACGCCTTCGCGGTAATAAACCTCGCCTTTTTCGGCCATTGCCAGCAGCGGCTCACAGGGTGAGAACAGCTTATTTTCACCGGCAAAGGTCGCCAGCTCTGAACAGAGCGCAGCGGCACCCAGCGTATCCATGTAGCGGAACGGGCCACCCAGGAACGGCGGGAAGCCGATGCCGAAGATGGCGCCGATGTCACCGTCACGGGCGCTGGCGATAATGCCTTCGTCCAGACAGCGGGCCGCTTCGTTGAGCATCTGGTCGACGCAGCGTTTGGCGATCTCTTCCTTGTTCAGCTTAGGCGCTGGGGTAATACCGAGCAGTTCGTAAACCGATTCGTCGACCTTTTTACCTTTTTTCTCATAAAGATAGAAACCCTTGCCTGTCTTACGGCCAAGGCGTTTGCTGTCGATCATGCGGGCAAAGGCGTCCGGCGCCTTAAAGCGCTCGCCCAGTTCATTTTCAAGGATGGGCGCGATTTTAGCGCCGATGTCGATACCTACTTCATCCAGCAGCGCCAGCGGGCCGACCGGGAAACCGAACTCAACCAGGGCCTTGTCTATTTTCTCGACGGGTTCACCGGCGAGCAGCAGATTCGCCGCCTCATTCACATAGGGAGCGAGAATACGGTTAACGTAGAAACCGGCCTTGTCTTTCACCACGACCGGGGTTTTACCCTGCTTGCGGGCAAACTTCACGGTGCGGGCGATGGTTTCTGCGCTGGTTCCCTGGTGGGGAATGATCTCCACCAGCGGCATTTTTTCCACCGGCGAGAAGTAATGCAGGCCGATGATATTTTCCGGTCGTTTCGCCTTTTCGGCTATCTGGGCTATCGGCAGCGACGAGGTGTTGCTGGCAAAGATGGTGTTTTCCTGGCACTGCTCCTCAACATCCGCCACCATGCCCCGCTTGAGTTCGAGGTCCTCAAATACCGCCTCGATCACCATGTCGATATGCTTGAAACCGCTGTAATCCGTAGTGCCGGTCAAACGGCTCATGGACTGCTGCAGCTCTGCCGTCGACATTATGCGGCGCTTACGCTTTTTATCCAGCAACTTGTAACTGTAACTCAGCGCATTGGCGATGCCCTGCTGGGCCACGTCTTTAACGCGCACAGGCACACCGGCCTTCATCGCGCTGACATGGGCGATCCCCGCGCCCATCAGGCCGCCACCGAGCACGGCCACCCTTTCAACGGCGGCGGCATCGTCGGCCTGGTAGTCTTTTTTCATTTCCGTGGTGGCGAAGAAAATGCCGCGCAACTGCTTGGAAACCTGGCTCATCACCAGATCGGCAAAACCTTCCGCTTCCGTTTTGTATGCCTTCAGCGCATCAAGTTCAACGGACGCGCGTACCGCCTTGATAATGGCCAACGGAGCCGGGTAATGGCCGCCGGTTTTCTTGAGTACGTTTTCCTCGGCCTTTTTGAAGATCAGGTTGCGGCCGAACGGGTTCGATTCGAGCAGTTTGCCGAGCAGGTCTAACTTCGGCTTATGCGCCTTGGCCTTGCCTTTGGCTGCGTATTGTTTGGCGACATCCAACAGCACGCTGTGCGGCACGGTGTCGTCCACCAAACCGGCCTTAAGCGCCTGTTTGGCACGCACCTGCTTACCGGTCAGCATCCATTCCAGCGCCTTTTGCAGGCCGACCAGTTTGGGCAGCCGCTGCGTGCCGCCGCCACCGGGCAACAGCCCCAGCTGCACCTCCGGCAGGCCGAGTTTGGTCTGCTCGCTGTCGGAACATACCCGGTAGTCGCACGCCAGCGCGAATTCCAGTCCGCCGCCGAGAGCCGCGCCGTGAATGGCCGCTACCGTCGGAAACGGCAGTTTGGCCAGTTCGAAAAACGCCTGGTGGCAGGTCTGCGACAAATACAGGGCATCCTTACGGGTTTTCGCATTGTCGAGCATCTTGATATCGGCGCCGGCGATAAAGTTATCCGGCTTGCCGCTGATAAAAACCAGTCCCTTGACATTTTTATCGAGGGCGGTGGCAACCACCTGGTTCAATTCGTCGACAAAGGTGTCGCGCAGGGTGTTCATCTTTTCACCCGGTACGTCGATGGTAACGACGCCGATACGCTCGTCGTCCAGCTCGAAATTAAATACCGATTCTGTCATTACGCACTCTCCAGTACAAAGGCGGCGCCCAATCCCCCGGCCGCACAGGCCGTGGTCAGGGCCAGGCCACCGCCGCGGCGTTTCAGTTCATGCAGGCTTTGCGTGATAAGACGCGCGCCCGTGGCGGCAAACGGGTGGCCGTAGGCCAGCGAACCGCCGTTTACATTGAATTTATCCATGTCGATTTCGCCGATCGCCTTGTTGCGACCCAGCATCTCTTGAGCAAACTTATCGGAAGCAAACATTTTCATATTGGCCAGGGTCTGTGCGGCAAAGGCTTCGTGCATTTCGATCAAATCCAGATCTTTCAGGGTGATTCCTGCACGGTCAAGCGCTATCGGGGTCGAATGAGCCGGCCCCATCAGCATATCCTCATGCACCCCGATGGCCGAGAATGCGAAGCTGCGCACATAACCCAGGATCTCATAACCCAGTGCCTTGGCCTTGCTTTCGCTCATCATCAGCACCGCGGCGGCGCCGTCGGTGAGCGGCGTCGAGTTGGCGGCGGTCACCGTGCCGTACTTGCGATCAAACACCGGCTTAAGTTTGGCGTAGCCTTCCAAGGTAGAATTGTGGCGGATGTTGTTGTCCTGCTCGATAAAGCCTTTGTAGGGCGGTACGTGTGCCGTCATCACTTCTGGAGACAACTTGCCTTCTGCCCAGGCCTGGCTCGCCAGGGTGTGCGAACGGTGCGCCAAAGCGTCCTGATCGGCACGGGAAATTCCGTGGGTTTTCGCCATCTGCTCCGCGGTTTGTCC
>JBNKEN010000395.1:0-2414 GCA_050288805.1 Pseudoalteromonas sp. | reverse complement strand
GAAGGTGGATTCGAGGAAAAACGCCATCAGGCCCTCGATAGCGAGCGGTGCGCCGAACACATCCCCGACGTAATGGGAATAGTACGACCAGTTGGTGCCGAACTCGAACTCCATGGTGAGGCCGGTTGCAACACCCAGTGCAAAGTTGATACCGAACAACTTACCCCAGAACTGGGTCATGTCCTTGTAAATTTCCCGTCCCGTCATCACGTAAACGGCTTCCATGATCACCAAAATCCAGGTCATGCCCAAGGTCAGGGGAACAAACAGGAAGTGATAAAACGCGGTAAGCGCGAACTGTAAGCGCGACAGATCGATAAAGGATTCGTCTATCATAGGGTGGTCTCTACATTTTAATTTAAGCACGAACACGGAGTGCGTATGGTTGTAAAGTTTCAGTAATTACTGAAACTTTACAAGAGTATCCGCGTCTGTGTAGATTTTGTCAACAGCAGATATTAGTAGGTTCTAATTTATTTGCCAAAGCCCCCTTAGGGTAAAATCGTGCTTTTTCCCTTCTTTTATAGAATGTTATGCTAGCCCACACTCAACAGGAACGGAGCCGAAACGTGGAAAAAATAGTATTGGTGACCGGCGCCGGTCGCGGAATTGGCGCGGCGACGGCTAAGCGCCTGGCACAACCAGGTTACGCGGTTTGCGTTAACTATCACCGGGATGAAGGTTCCGCACGGCAGCTGGTCGAAGAAATAACGCGAAGCGGCGGCAGGGCACACGCGATTCGGGCGGATGTGGCCGATGAAGGGGAGGTGGTCAGGCTGTTTGATGAAATCGCGGCCACCTTGGGGCCCGTGTCGCATCTGGTGAACAATGTCGGGATCCTTGAATCCCAAATGCCGGTCCGTGAAATGAACGCCGAGCGTATCACGCGCGTGCTGACCACCAACGTGGTGTCTGCCTTTCTCTGTGCCCGCGAGGCGATTAAACATATGCACCGTTTTGCGCCCGGTGTCGATCGCGCTATCGTCAACGTGTCTTCCGCTGCAGCACGCAGCGGTGCGCCGTTCGAGTATGTCGATTATGCGGCGTCCAAGGGTGCAATGGACAGTTTTACCAAGGGGCTGAGCCTTGAACTGGCCGGTGACGGTATTCGCGTCAATGCGGTGCGGCCCGGGGTGATCCAAACCGACATTCATGCCGACGGCGGTGAACCCGGGCGGGTTGCCAGGGTGGGTCCTAAACTGCCCTTAGGCCGAGGCGGCCGTCCGGAGGAGGTAGCCGATGCCATCGCCTGGCTGCTCAGCAAGGAAGCCTCGTTTGTGACCGGCAGTTTTATCGATATTGCAGGGGGCATGTAAGACCTCCTGGCATTCCAGCGATTTGCCGCGTGCGTTTTATTTTTCCGACCGGTTGAGGAAATTATTCCGCGGCCGTGACCTGGCGCTGGATTGATACCCGACGGGCAGGTTTGCGGGCAATTTAATTTTAAAGCGCGGGCCAAACAGGGTAGACTAGCGCTTTGGGTTTGATGCTTGCGCATAGGCGCCTATCTGGTATTCGATGAAGGATAATAATAAGCCCCTCAGAGTGGGCATAGTGGCCGGCGAATTGTCCGGCGATATTTTGGGTGCCGGCCTGATGCGGGCGCTCAGGGTGCGTTTTCCCGATGCGGAATTTGTCGGCATCGGCGGACCGAACATGACGGCGCTCGGCTGCGAAAGCCTGTTTGATATGGAAGAGCTTGCCGTGATGGGGCTGGTGGAAGTGCTTGGCCGCCTGCCGCGGCTGTTGAAGATCAAAAAGCAGCTGGTGCAGTATTTTATCGATAACCCGCCGGATGTCTTTGTCGGCATCGATGCGCCGGATTTCAACCTGCGCGTCGAGCGTCCGCTTAAAGACGCAGGCATTAAAACCGTACAGTATGTCAGTCCTTCGGTCTGGGCCTGGCGTGAGAACCGTATTCATACCATCGCCGCCGCCACCAATCTGGTGCTCTCCCTGCTGCCCTTTGAAAAGGCGTTTTACGACAAACATCGGGTGCCCTGTACCTTCGTCGGTCATACCCTGGCGGACGAGATAGCCGTTGAGCAGGACGGCAAAGCGGCGCGCCAAGCACTCGGGCTGGGTGACGACGATACCGTGCTGGCGCTCTTGCCCGGCAGTCGCGGCTCGGAAGTGGGCCTTTTGAGCGATACCTATCTTGCCGCGGCAAAACAACTGAAAACCCGTATTCCGGCGCTGAAAATCGTGGTGCCGCTGGTGAATGAAAAGCGCAAGGCGCAGTTTGAAAGCAGCCTGCAGAAGGTTGCACCCGAGCTTGAGGTACAGCTGCTGGACGGCCAGTCGCGCCTGGCGATGCAGGCCGCCGATGCGATTTTGCTGGCTTCCGGCACCGCGACCTTGGAGGCCATGCTGTACAAAAAGCCCATGGTGGTGGGATACAAGCTCAAGCCCCT
>JBNKEN010000394.1:0-6651 GCA_050288805.1 Pseudoalteromonas sp. | reverse complement strand
CGCTGTTTATCATTCATAATGTCGTAAACAAGGCCGTTTACGTCTTTGGATTCCAGCGCCGGAATGTTGATCCTGCGTACGTCACCGTCAACCCGGATCATTGGCGAAACGCCCGACGAGAGGTGTAAATCCGAGGCATTGTGTTGCACACTAAAGGCCAATAATTCGGTAATATCCATTGGGTAACTCCACAACTAACTGATAAGTATATGGTTACAATAGCAGAACGACTCGAAGTCGCCCACCAGCGTATTTCAGATACGGCTACATTATCCAACCGCAACGGCGACGATATACGTCTGCTTGCGGTTTCCAAGACCAAACCCGTTGACTCTATTTTAGCCGCATATAAGGCGGGCCACAGAGAATTTGGCGAGTCCTATGTTCAGGAGGCCTGTGAGAAAATTGCAGCCCTGAAAGAATATAGAGACATAATATGGCACTTCATCGGGCCAATCCAATCGAACAAAAGTAGGCTTATCGCCGAGCACTTCGGCTGGGTGCAGAGCATCGACCGGGAGAAAATAGCCCGCCGCCTGAACGAACAAAGACCCACCAACCTGATGCCCCTTAACGTGCTGATCCAGGTCAACATCAGCGGTGAAGAAAGCAAATCCGGCTGTCCCTTACACGAGATTGACGCCCTGGCGGCCTTTATTGCCGGTTGTCGCCAGCTGACGCTTCGCGGCCTGATGGCGATTCCGGAAAAAACCGACGATAAATCAAAACAACTGGAATATTTTAAGCAATTAAAAGTCTGCTTTGATAAACTAAGGGCCCGTTATCCGGAAGTAGACACCCTGTCGATGGGCATGAGCGACGACATGGAAAGCGCCATCGAAGCAGGCTCAACCATGGTCCGCATCGGCACCGCTATTTTCGGCGCACGCAATTAAATACAAGGTGTTTTAACAACAATGCCAGATAAGAAAATTGCCTTTATCGGCACCGGAAACATGAGCTATGCCATCATCGGCGGCATGGTGAAAAACGGCTTTGCCAAAGAAACCATTATCGCTACCAACCGCAACCAGGAAAAACTGGCCAAGGTGGCCGCCGACTTCGGCGTTCACACCACCTCCGATAACATTCAGGCGCTGAACGATGCCGACGTCATCGTGCTTTCGGTCAAGCCGCAAATGATGGCCGAACTTGCGCAAAGCTTTATCGACTCCGGCGTCGATTTCTCCGACAAGCTGTTTATCTCCGTCGCCGCCGGCATCACGGTGGCGCGTCTGCGGGAAATGCTGGGCCGGCCGGTGAAAATGGTGCGCTGCATGCCGAACACCCCTTCCCTGCTCGGACGCGGTGTCTCGGGACTGTATGCGCAAGAGATCAGCGCAGAAGAAAAAGACTTCATCACCCGCGTGTTTGAAAGCACCGGCATCGCAGTCTGGCTCGATGCGGAATCGCGGATCAACGATATCATCGCGGTGACCGGCTCGTCTCCGGCTTATTTCTTCCTGTTTATGGAGGCCATCGAAGCCAAGGCCATGGAACTGGGTTTCAGCGCCGAAGAGGCCCGTCGCCTGGTACAGCAAACGGCGCTAGGGGCTGCAGAAATGGCCCTGGCGCAACCGGACATTTCGCTGGCGCAACTGCGCGCCAACGTCACCTCCAAGGGCGGCACCACCCATGAAGCCGTCGAAACCTTAAAAGCCCGCGGGCTGATGCAATCCGTCGCCGACGCGATGGACAACTGCATCAAGCGCGCGGAACAAATGGAAAAAGAACTCTAGGAGTCACACCGTGAATGAAGCATTCCAATTCTTAATCGGTATCGTATTTGATCTGTTTTTGATGGTGGTGCTGCTGCGCTTCTGGCTGCAGCTCGCGCGCGCCGATTTTTACAACCCCTTCAGCCAGTTCGTCGTCAAGGCGACCTCGTTCGCGGTCAACCCGCTGCGCAAGCTTATTCCTGGCTTCGGTGGGATCGACGTTGCGTCTCTGGTGCTCGCGCTGGCGGTGGCGTTTGCCAAAATCAGCGTGCTGATGCTGATGGTGTACGGCAGCTGGGAGGCCGGTTCGGTATTCATCAGCTCACTGCTTACCGTGGTCAAGGAAGGACTCAACCTGATGTTCTGGATCCTGATCATCCGCGCCATCCTAAGCTGGGTCAGCCAGGGCTACAACCCGTTTGAAGCCGTGCTGCATCAACTCACCGAACCCATGCTGCGGCCGATCCGCAAAGTCATTCCGCCCATCGGTGGGCTCGATTTATCTGTATTGGTGCTGATTATCGGCCTGCAGTTTTTGCAAATCCTGTTTATGGGCATGCTACGCTGATGGCCGCCGTCTCGCTGGACGGAGACGTTATACTGCTGCGGTTGGTTTTGCAACCCAAGGCCAGCCGCGATCAAATCGTCGGCCTTCACGGTGACGAACTGAAGGTCGCGATCACCGCGCCGCCGATTGACGGTAAGGCAAATGCGCATCTGATCAAGTTTTTAGCTAAACTATGTAAGACAGCGAAATCAAATGTCAGTATCGACAAGGGCGAACTCTCCAAGCACAAGGTGGTCCGCATTGCGGCTCCCGGAAAAGTGCCGGATGAACTCGCGGCCCTGTTAACGCAATGACATTTGCCCGACCCACATTTTGCAAACGGTGATTACCATGAAAAAACTACTCATGCTGCTCGTTCTGACCCTGACTTGGGTGAGCCCCCTTATGGCGGAAGAACCTCAGGGCGGCCAATACCAGAAACTCGGAGACTGGACGGTCCATTATATCGCCTTCCCTTCCACCTTTATCCAGCCGCAAATCGCCAGCAACTATGGCCTGGAGCGCAGCAATTACAAGGGCATCGTCAATATTGCAGTAATGAAGGACGATGTAGCACAAAAGGTTTCCCTGAGCGGCAGCGCGAGAAACCTGCTCGGTAATTCCCAGGAACTGGAGTTTAAGGAAATCGTCGAAGGCACTGCCGTGTATTACCTGGCCCAGTTCAAATACCGCAACGAAGAAATCTATCGCTTTGAGGTGACCATACGCCAGGGCAACCAGGCGCAAACCCTCAGCTTTAAGCAACAGTTTTACGTAGACTAGAGAGAACATATGAAAAAATGGGTCCTGGCCACCGGTAACGCAGGAAAGGTGGCCGAGCTGGCGGCGTTATTGCAATCGTTGGATATCGAAATAGCGCCGCAAAGTGAATTTGCTGTCAGTGAAGTCGCCGAAACCGGCACCACATTCGTTGAAAACGCCATCATCAAGGCCAGACATGCCGCCCGTGAAACCGGTCTTCCCGCCATCGCCGATGATTCGGGCCTGGAAGTAGACGCGCTCAACGGAGCCCCGGGCGTCTACTCATCGCGCTACGCCGGTGAAAAGGCCGGAGACAAGGACAATATCGCCAAATTGCTCGACGCCATGCAGGGCGAAACCAACCGCACTGCCCGCTTCTGGTGCGTGCTGGTATTTATGCGCCATGCGGATGACCCTACGCCGCTTATCTGCCAGGCCAGCTGGGAAGGCAAGATCACCGAGGCCGCGAGCGGTGAACAGGGCTTCGGCTACGACCCGATATTTTACGTTCCCGAACTCGGCGTCACCTCGGCGGAACTAAGCAAAGAGCAAAAAAATGCCGTCAGTCATCGCGGCAAGGCCCTTAAATTATTGCGCGCCGCGCTTGAGAATGAAGCGTGATCTTACCGCCGCTGAGTTTGTACGTACACATTCCCTGGTGCGTACAAAAATGTCCCTATTGTGATTTCAACAGCCACGGACAAAAGGGCCAGGATATTCCGGAAGACGAATATGTCAGCCACCTGCTGAACGATCTGAAAGAAGACCTCCCCTATGTGCAGGGGCGAAAACTGCACTCGATCTTTATCGGCGGCGGCACCCCCAGCCTGCTGTCGGAAGAGGCACTTATGCGTCTGCTTGACGGAATAAGAAAGCAAATTCCCTTTGCCGATAACATTGAAATCACCCTCGAGGCCAACCCGGGTACGGTGGAAAGCGGCCGTTTCAAGGGCTACGTCAAGGCGGGTGTCAACCGCATTTCCATCGGCGTGCAAAGCATGCAGGACGACAAGCTGAAGGCCCTCGGACGCATCCACAATGCCGACGAAGCGGTTCGCGCCGCAGAGCAGGCTCATAAGGCCGGCCTCAACAGTTTTAATCTCGATCTGATGCATGGGCTGCCGGGACAAAGCCTGGAGGATGCGCTGCACGATCTCAAGCGGGTTATTGCGCTCAATCCGTCCCACATCTCCTGGTACCAGCTGACGATCGAGCCCAACACCCAGTTCTACTCCAAGCCACCGACCTTGCCGCCGGACGATACCCTGTGGCAGATCCAGGAGGCGGGCCAGCAACTGCTCGCCGACGCCGGCTACCGTCAATACGAGATCTCCGGCTACGCCAAACAGGGTATGCAATGTCAGCACAACCTGAACTATTGGCGGTTCGGCGATTATTTGGGGATAGGCTGCGGCGCCCATGGTAAGGTGACCCTGCCGGAGAAACAAACGATCCTGCGCACCGTGAAGGTCAAACATCCCCGCGGTTACATGGATTTAAGTAAGGCATACCTGGACAACAGCTGGCAGGTGGAAGAGGAAGACAGGCCGTTTGAATTCTTTATGAACCGCTTTCGTCTCATGGAGCCTTGCCCGGTCGCCGACTATGAAGCGCTGACGGGCCTGAAGCTCGACACTCTGGCGCCCAAACTGGCGAAGGCCGAGGCTCTTGGACTGCTCGAAACCCGAGATCAGCAATGGTTTGTAACAGAAAAAGGCCACCGCTTTTTGAACGATTTGCTAGAATTGTTCGTGTAATTTTTACGCTAAAATTTATAACCATTTAAATTAAAAAGAAAATTAATACTTCTTATGGGAAGTACGACAAGAAAAGGATCAACCATGCGCAAGCTAACCTTTGTCGCCGCAGCCATCAGCGCGGCGTTGCTGGCCGGGTGCCAGACCACAACCAACGAATCCTCCGTAACACCGGCGCCGATGGTGCAGGTACAACAAAGTGAAATCGACAAGGCCAACGCCCTGTTCGAAGAATCCTTTATGCGCGACGTCATGCGCAGCCCCGTGTATCAGACTTACATGGGCATTAAAAAGGATTACGACAAGTGGGACGACAACAGCGAAGCCCGCGCCCTGGAAAACCTCGCCCTGACCAAGGAAGACTTGGCGAAGCTGAAGCTTATCAACCGCGACGCCTTGGATGACGCCACCAAGGTCAGCTACGACCTGTTCAAGCAAAACCAGGAAGACAACATCGCCGACTTCAAATGGCGCTATCACAACTACCCGGTTAACCAGATGTACGGCACCCACTCCATGGTGGCGGCATTTTTGATCAACCAACACCAAATAGCCGATGTGTCAGATGCCAAGGCCTATATCGCGCGCTTGAACGGCGTTCCGGGCGTGTTCGAGCAGCTGGAAACCAACCTGGAAACCCGCGCCCAGAAGGGCATCATCGCACCTAAGTTCGTATTTCCGCACGTGATCGGCGCCAGTAAAAACATCATCAAGGGCGCGCCCTTCGAAAAAGGCGAAGACTCAACCCTGCTGGCTGATTTCAAACGTAAGGTCGGCAAGCTGGAAATCAGCGACGACGAGAAAAACGCCCTGATCGCCGAGGCCGGTGAGGCCCTGAAAACAGCCGTTAAACCGGCTTACACTAAGCTGATCGGCTACCTCGCCCAGCTGGAAAAACGTGCCGATACGCGCGACGGTGCCTGGAAGTTCCCGGACGGTGAAGCCTTCTACAATAATGCCCTGGTTCGCACTACCACCACAGATATGACGGCGGAAGAGATCCACAAAATCGGTCTCAGCGAAGTGGCGCGTATTCACGATGAAATGCGTAAAATCAAGGAAAAGGTCGGCTTCCAAGGCGATCTGAAAGCCTTTATGCAGTTCATGAAAACCGACAAGCAGTTCTATTATCCGAATACAGAGGAAGGCAAGGCTGCTTATCTGGCGGAAGCCGTTCGCGTTATCGACGATATGAAAGCGCGTCTTGATGAGCTGTTTATCGTCAAGCCGAAGGCAGATCTGATCGTTAAAGCGGTTGAAGCCTTCCGTGAAAAATCGGCCGGTAAGGCCTTCTATCAGCAACCGGCGCCGGACGGTTCTCGTCCTGGCACCTATTACGCCAACCTGTACGACATGGAAGCCATGCCGACCTACCAACTGGAAGCGCTGGCCTACCACGAGGGCATTCCGGGCCACCACATGCAAATTGCGATTGCCCAGGAACTCGAAGAAGTGCCTAAGTTCCGTAAATTCGGCGGCTACACGGCCTATGTAGAAGGCTGGGGGCTGTACTCTGAGTTGTTGCCGAAGGAAATGGGCCTGTACGAAAATCCGTATTCCGATTTCGGTCGCTTGGCCATGGAACTGTGGCGCGCCTGCCGCCTGGTTGTGGACACCGGCATGCACAGCAAGAAGTGGACCCGCGAGGAAGCCATCGACTGGTTGGCGGAAAACAGCCCCAACCCGCAGGGTGACGTGGTCAAGGCCATCGAGCGCTATATCGTCATGCCCGGCCAGGCGACCGCGTACAAGATCGGCATGATGAAAATTGTCGAGCTGCGCGAAAATGCCAAGCAGGCACTGGGTGACAAGTTCGACATCCGCGAATTCCACGATGTGGTACTGGCCAATGGTGCGGTGCCACTGG
>JBNKEN010000393.1:0-2003 GCA_050288805.1 Pseudoalteromonas sp. | reverse complement strand
TGGAGTATCGCCAAGCGGTAAGGCAGCGGGTTTTGATCCCGCCATTCCCAGGTTCAAATCCTGGTACTCCAGCCACTTTCTCTTTTATTATTCATTAGTTACTTCCATTTTTAATTAGCTCAATACGTTCACCACCAGCATTTGTATCTACGATACGCATTAAAAAAGAGGCCTGAGCCCCCTTTATTCATTTAGTTCACCGATCGCATAACGCAACACCTGATGCTTTATCGGCCCGGCCCTGTCGGCCAGCTGCAACACGCGATTTCTGAGCCATTGCAACGGCCCTAGCTGGTTTGAAAAACCGAAGTAACAGGCATCCATCATGCTCATCATGGTCAGGTTCGGCAGACGCCTTGCCCGCTCGTAGGCCTTAAGCGCAGAGGGAGTTCCCTTGTCCTGACAATCGGCAAGCCGCTGGCCCAGCTCGGCAACATCCTGAAAGCCGAGGTTTACACCCTGCCCCGCCAGCGGGTTGATGGTATGGGCCGCGTCACCGACCAACACGATGCGACCCGCCGTATAGCTGTTCGCATGCTGCCGTGCCAGCGGAAACACCGCGCTTTGGATCACCTCAACGTCGCCGGGCAAATCGGGAAAATGCGCCAGAATTTCAGCCTTGAGTTTCTCGGGCGACAACGCCTTTAATTCACGTAAACGCTCCGGGCTGTGATACCAGATAAGGTTCGCATATGGCGCCTGCATCGGTAAAAAGGCAACCGGGCCGGTTGGCTGGAACTGCTGCCAGGTGATGGCCTGCTGCGGCGCATCCAGTTTTATCAGTACGCCCATGCAACTTTGACCGTATTGCCATCCGGTTACCCCGATACCCGCCAGCTGGCGAATACGCGATTGCCCGCCGTCCGCGGCTACGAGTAAATTCGCCGAGTAACTGCAATCAGCATAATGCAGCGTGACCTCATCACCTGTTTGTTCAACCTGCAACGGTTCACCCTCGGGAGAGTGAACCTCGATGCCGGCTTCACCGAACCGGCGCCACAAGGCGGCCTGGATCAGGTTGTTTTCGATGATATGTCCAAGGTAGGTTTGCCCGATTTCCCTGGCATCGAAAAGTAGCCCCGGCAAACGTTGCTCATAGGCCTGCAGTTGTTCGTACGCTGCGGCGCGCACGCCAGCAATGGCTTGCCAGGCGCCGAGCCGTGCGAGTAAATTTTCTGAAAAACGGTTGATGGCCGATACGCGAATATCGACCCGCTCGCTGTTGAGCACGGCTTCGACGTCCGGTATTTTGGTTTCCAGCAGTGTTACCCGGCAATTTTGCCTTGCCAGTTCCAGCGCGGTGGCCGCGCCGACCATCCCGCCGCCCACCACGAGCACGCGATTTTTCATGCGCTTATTGTCCTTTTCTCTAAGTGCATCGATTGTAACCCATTCCTTTAAGGATGTGGGGGTGAAAAAGCCACTTGTGACCCTTACCTTGATATCGCCCCGGAAACTTTAAAACTATACTTGGCTAGCGGGCACTGAACAGATAAAATACGCGTCCTTTACGCTAAGCACAGTGTCGGATTGAAAACGAGGCAATATTTCAATGAGTAAAAAGCTGCATATAAAAACCTGGGGTTGTCAGATGAACGAGTACGACTCTCAGAAAATGGCAGATCTATTAGATGCAACCAATGGTTACCAGCTAACTGAAGAAGCCGAGAATGCGGACGTGATTTTGCTCAACACCTGTTCAATCCGCGAAAAAGCGCAGGAAAAGGTATTTCACCAGCTCGGTCGCTGGAAGCTGCTGAAAGACGACAACCCGGATCTGGTGATCGGTGTCGGCGGCTGCGTAGCCTCACAGGAAGGTGAAACCATTCGCCAGCGCGCCCCCTTTGTCGACATTGTATTCGGCCCGCAAACCCTGCATCGCCTGCCTGAAATGATCAAGCAGGTGCAAAGCAAGCAAGGCGCCGTGGTCGACATTTCCTTCCCGGAAATTGAAAAATTCGACCGCCTGCCAGAACCTAAGGCCGAAGGCCCTTCAGCATTCG
>JBNKEN010000392.1:0-5054 GCA_050288805.1 Pseudoalteromonas sp. | reverse complement strand
CGGGCAGCGCCGATACGCCTAAGGTCAGCGACAACAATCTGGCCCTGGTCAAAGAGTACCTGCCCCAGCTTCGGCAGCTTTACGCTAAACTCGCTAACTAAGCGCCGCGCCGTATCATTAAAATCCTGTAAAGCCCCTTTACAACCCGGCGTTTGCATCCACCTGGCGCAACAAAACGGGCCGCACATGGCGGCCCGGTTTCGCACGGCTAAACCTTCATCATCACGGTTTGATGTTCTGGTTCATTCTGAACACATTGTCCGGGTCGTACGTACGCTTGAGCTCCACCAGACGCCGGTAGCTCGGGCCATAGGCAAACTCGACGCGACCGGCTTCTTCCTCGGTGAGAAAGTTCACATAGGCGCCGTCGCTGGCAAAGGGCTTGGACGCGGCGAAGAAGGAGCGAGCCCAGCCGATACAGGCCTCGTCCTGCTGCACCTCGTCCCAGCGCGCGTGAACGTTCATCACATAATTGGCGTCGCGGCTTGAGTACGCCATGGCATCCGGCGCAACGCGGGCGGTTTGCCCGCCGATGGTGCCGATAAATATCTCGCATTGGGGCGACGGCAAACGGGCGGCATATTCGAGGATCGAGTCAATTGCCCCTTCACTCAACACGTTGAAGTTATGCGACTTCCAATAGTTGCGCGCCCCCTCCGCCAGCAGGGGATCAAACGCCTGCTGCCAGGCGACATAGGGCTGCACCCCGACATGCTCGCCGAGCAGGGGGGCGAAATCACGTAACGGCGCAATCAGCTTTTCCCCTTCGGTCGGATCACCGCAATAGCAGATAGCCAGGGCGACCATTTCCTTGCCGTGCGCCTCTTCCGGTAAAAACGGCAGCGGCGGCGCCTTGCGCGTCACCATCCAGACGTTGAGCTCGTCGGGCATGGTTTCGGTGAAGCGGGCAAAGCGTGTCAGCACGGTTTTGGCGTGTTCGAAGGGAAATACCATCAGGCCGCTCAACAACTCGGGCCCGACCTGATGCAGCTGAAATTCAAAGCGGGTAACTATGCCGAAATTACTGCCGCCGCCACGCAGCCCCCAGAACAAATCGGCATGTTCGCTTTCGCTGGCCCTGACATGGCGCCCGTCGGCAAGAACCACCTCTGCACCAACCAGGTTATCGACCGTCATGCCGTACTTGCGACTCAGCCAGCCGAAGCCGCCCCCGAGGGTCAGCCCCGCCACGCCGGTGGTCGAGTTGATGCCGAGCGGCGTTGCAAGCCCTGCGGCCTGCACCGCCTGATCGAAATCTCCCAAGGTGCAACCGGGCTCAACGGTGGCGCGGCGGGAAACGGGGTCGAGCGAAATGTTTTTCATCAACGACAGATCTATCATCAGGCCGCCGTCGCAAACGGCATTACCTGCAATATTGTGACCGCCGCCGCGAATCGAGATCAGCATCCCGTTGTCTTTAGCAACGCCAAGCGCCAGCATCACATCCTCCGTGTTGCGGCAGCGGACGATGGCCGCGGGCCTGCGGTCTATCATGGCATTCCAGATCGAGCGGACCTGGTCGTAATCGGGATCGTCGGGTAAAACAACCAGGCCCTGGAGCTTGCTGTTAAGCTGGTTAAGGGAATCCGGTCGGAGCGTGTTCATGGCTGACTCCTTAGCCCTTCGCCGGGCGAAAGGCGGCTGAGAAGGTACGTCCGACGAGCAAAAATCCGGGCGCTCAATGGTATCTAGAAGCATAGTAGGCCCAGGGTTCAAATCAACGAATTAAACGGTTATTTGTTGGAATTAGCACGCATCTCACCGCACACTTCATTGACCCTCCGCAACAGCCTGGTGGCCGATAATTCTTCCGCTATGGCATAATGGCGCGATTAACAATAAGTAAGGGTATTTTGTGGGTTATCTGCTTTTCACAACGCTTGTTTGGGCATTTTCGTTCAGCCTGATCGGGGTGTATCTCGCCGGGCAGGTCGATGCCTGGTTTTCCGTGCTGACCCGGATTGTGCTTGCCACCCTGGTGTTTCTGCCGTTTCTGCGCCCGGCCAAGGTCGATTGGCGTACCCGGCTGATCCTGATGGCCACCGGCGCGTTGCAGCTCGGGGTGATGTACGGTTTTTATTACCACTCCTTCCTATACCTGTCGGTGCCCGAGGTGCTGTTGTTTACCGTGATGACCCCGGTTTTCATTACCCTGCTTAACGATGCCGGCGAGCGCCGTTTTCACCCCGGTTTTCTGCTGGTCGCCCTGTTGGCGGTACTCGGTGCCGTGGCGATCCGCTTCGACAATCTCGACGGCGCCTACCTCACCGGCCTGTTGTTGGTGCAGGGGGCGAACCTCAGCTTTGCCGCGGGCCAGGTGATGTACAAGCGCCTGATGGCAAACAGCACTCTGCCCCATCGCACCGTATTCGGCTGGTTCTTTATCGGCGCCCTGGTGGTGGCGGTGGCGAGTTTCGCGCTGTTCGGCAATATGGCGCGTCTGCCTGCTACGTCGCAACAATGGGGTATTCTGGTGTACCTCGGCATCGCCGCCTCGGGGCTCGGCTACTTTATGTGGAACAAGGGGGCGACCCGGGTCAATGTCGGCACCCTGGCGGTGATGAACAACCTGCTGATCCCCGCAGGTATTGTGGTCAACCTGGCGATTTGGAACCAGGATGCGGATATTCCCCGCCTCTCGGTCGGCGCCGCGCTGATCCTCGCCGCACTGCTGATCAGCCTGCGTCTCGACGGCGTTAAAACGCAGGCCGCGACGGCGAAGGCCGAGCAATAATCGTTGCCAGGCCGGGCACCGCCCGGCCTTTATCCCAAATGGGTTCCGACCAAGCATTCCCTCACCGGTAACCAGGGCGCCTGGGTTTTAGTCAAGACTTATCGGCAAAATCCTTGATGTACCGCAAATTTACCCGTTCTCTTTCTCTAGATTAAAAAAGATCGCCTAGACTAAATTAAGTTAATCAGAACAAAGGGATTCTTGTCATGGCGAACTCCAGCGATCTCCCCGGCCCCGAAACAGCAAACGACATCACGCCGCTGAGCTTTCAACCCCAGTTAAATGGCCCGGGAAGCGAACCGGTGCATTCTTATGATCTCGCTGATCTGCTGCTCAGTTATCTGTCGGCTCTCGACATCGACTATGTGTTCGGCATTCCCGGCGGGGCCATCGAGCCGATGTATAACGCCCTGGCGCGCAGCGAACGTGCCGGCGGGCCGAAGGCCGTGGTAGCGCGTCATGAAACCGGGGCGGTTTTTATGGCCGACGGTTATGCCTGTCGCACCGGCAAGCTCGGCGTCTGCTGTGCCACCACCGGGCCCGGCACCACCAACCTTATCACCGGTGTGGCATCCGCCTATGCCAACCAAATTCCGATGCTGATCATCACGGCGCAAACTCCCCTTGCCTCGTTCGGCAAGGGCGCATTTCAGGAATCGTCCTGTACCGGCATCAATACCGTCGCCATGTTCGAGTACTGCACCCGATACAACACCCTGGTATCACACCCGGCGCAATTCGAGCGTAAGCTGGCGGCGGCCCTGATGACCGCCTTTTCTTCCCCGACCGGGCCGGTTCATCTCAGCATTCCCCTCGACGTATTTCGTCACCCGGCGCCGACCCACGAAAAGATCGACATACGCCGGCTGCTTCATCGCCAGTCGCTGATCGACTATGAGGCCGTTGATCAGTTGTTCCAGCTGCTGAGTGAAAAACGCCACATCGTCTTCGTTATCGGGGAAGGGGCCAGTGAGGCCATCGGCCTTATCGCCGGTATCGCCCATCGCCTCAATGTCACCCTGCTGACCACGCCGCACGGCAAGGGGCTTGTCAGTCCCTATAACCCAAAATTCAGGGGCGTTATCGGTTTTGCCGGTCACCACAGCGCGCTCGAGGCGCTGCAGGATCCGGCGCTCGATTGCCTGGTGTGTATCGGTTCGGCGCTCAGCGAGTGGGCCAGCAACGGCTGGGACAGCGAACTTTTGCTGAACGATCGCCTGGTGCATATCGACGAGCAGGACGCCAACTTTACCTATACCCCCATGGCCCGGCTGCACGTGCGCGGACGCATTCTCAGCATTTTCGAACACCTGGAAAACCGCTTCAGCCAGCGCGACGGCCAATGCAATCCCCCCGAGTTCGACCACAGCTTCACGCAACGCCACTTTGTCCTTGACGATGAAAAGGCATTCCTGAATACCGACAAGCCGCTGAAACCGCAGCGCCTGATGCATGATCTGCCGGAACTGTTTCCGCCCCATACCCGCTACTTTGCCGACACCGGCAGCAGTTTCGCCTGGGCCATTCATTATCTCCATCCCTTCGATCGCCGCATGCAGGGTTGCCGCGACGCCCGCGGCGGACTGTTTCGGGCCTGCCTGGAATTTGCCTCCATGGGCTGGGCCATCGGCAGCGCCGTCGGAGCAGCCCTGGCAAAACCGGATGAACCCGTGGTCTGCATCACCGGCGACGGCAGCATGCTGATGAGCGGCCAGGAGATCACGGTAGCGAGCCAGCACGGCCTGCCGGTGATCTTCATCATACTCAACGACTCGGCGCTCGGCATGGTCAAACACGGCCAGCGGCTGAATAAGGCCGAATCCATCGGCACCGAGCTGCCCGCCGTCGATTTTGCCGAAATGGCCAGAGCCATGGGAGTACAGGCGTTTCGCATCGAGCGCAGTGCCGACCTTCACGCCCTGCCGGTCGATGAAATTTGCCGCAGGCATGGACCGACCCTGCTTGATGTCTACATAGACACGCAAGAAGTCGCCCCGATCGGCGCCCGTATCAAACAGCTCAACAGCGCCGGTATGGATACGGCACAGACGCAGACAACCCCGAATGAAAAAGAGGTGCAGAAGCTATGACCAAAATCCATGCCATGGAGTCCGTCACCACCGAACTGTGGCAGGAAGTCCCTGCAGCGGACGACCCCTTCAGCGCCGAACGCTTTCTGTGCGCCGGCTACGACCTGTTCGGCGATTTGCTCGGCAAGGCCAGCCTGAGCGAATACCTTTATCTGTTGTTCTTCCGCGAACAGCCCAATCGCGCCCAGGCCGCACTGCTGAACGATATTGCCGTTATCCTGGCCAATCCC